>CAZZML010000054.1:8331-11693 GCA_964654735.1 uncultured Roseivirgaceae bacterium
TCTTTGTGCTCTTTGTGGTTAAATTTAATGCCAAATTGTCTTAAAATAACGCAATGCTCACTTACAATATGCCAAAATAACCGAATTTTTAAATGGGTGGAATTTTTGATAGCTGATTAGTGCTTCTTAGAAAACTCTATACCGTCATTCAGAACGGAGTGAAGAATCTGTCCGTTCTGAGTTATAAAACAGATTGAGATTGGACATCTCCGAAAAAACTGTTGCAGACTTTTGCCACAGCCATTCATACACCTGCTTAGCTCTAAACGCTTTATCCCTCTGGGCTTTAAAAAATGCTTTTAGTTCTTCAATGGTTAATTTTCGTATGTCTTGCTTATCTTGTGGCATGTCGCAAAGGTAGTCTTACTAACGATTCGTATAAAGATAATTAACCACAAAGAACACAGAGTCTATAAAAAAACAGAGTACACAAAGAGAGTTTCTCTGTGAACTTTGCGCCTTCTTTGTGCTCTTTGTGGTTAAATTTAATGCCAAATTGTCTTAAAATAACGCAATCTTCACTAAAAATATGCCAAAATAACCGAAAAATTGAGAGGGTAAAATTTTTGATAGGTAATAATCAAAACACAGAACTATGAATTTAGATAAATATACAATCAAATCACAGGAAGTGCTTCAGCAAGCAACTTCCATTACCGGTAGCTATGGGCAGCAGTCCATAGAACCAGGTCATATTTTAAAAGCACTGTTTGAAACCGATGATAATGTGGTTTCATTCATTAATAAAAAATTGAATGTAAACATAAATCAACTTCAAGCTAAGCTGGAAGAAATAATTATTTCTTATCCCAAAGTATCGGGGCAGCAACCTTATTTGGGTAACGACTCTGCTGCGGTATTGCAAAAAGCGGAGAGTATGCTCAAAGAAATGGGTGATGAGTACATTGCCGTTGAGCATATTTTGCTTGGCTTATTTTTGGGCAAGGACAAAGTGAGCTCTATTTTGAAAGATGCCGGCTATGACAAAAAATCATTAATGGCAGCTATCAACGAGCTTAGAGGAGGAGATAAGGTTACCGATGCCAATGCTGAAGGCAAGTATCGTTCGTTAGAGCGTTATTCTAAAAACCTGAATCAACTGGCTAAGGATGGTAAAATTGACCCCGTAATAGGCAGGGATGAGGAGATCAGAAGGGTACTTCAAATCCTATCGCGTAGAACTAAAAACAACCCTATGCTAGTAGGTGAGCCAGGGGTTGGTAAAACGGCCATTATCGAAGGTATGGCACAACGAATTGTAGATGGAGACGTACCCGAAAATCTCAAATCCAAGATATTGATTTCGTTGGATATGGGTTTATTGGTGGCAGGAGCCAAATATAAAGGCGAATTTGAAGAGCGACTAAAAGCCGTAATTAAAGAAGTAACTGATTCCAATGGAGAAATTGTTTTATTTATAGATGAAATTCATACCTTAATAGGTGCAGGTGGAGGCGAAGGAGCCATGGATGCTGCCAACCTGTTAAAACCTGCTTTGGCTCGTGGTGAGCTGCATGCAATAGGTGCAACTACTTTAAAGGAGTATCAAAAATATATTGAAAAAGACAAGGCACTTGAACGTAGATTCCAAATGGTGATGGTTGATGAGCCTCAAACCGAAGATGCTATTTCTATATTACGGGGAATTAAAGATAAATACGAATTGCACCATGGAGTGCGAATAAAAGATGATGCCGTTATTTCGGCTGTGAAATTATCGAGTCGCTATATCTCAGATCGGTATTTGCCAGATAAGGCGATTGACTTAATGGATGAAGCTGCGGCTAAATTACGTATTGAAATTGACTCAGTTCCGGAAGAACTAGATGAGATTCAGCGTAAAATAATGCAGTTAGAAATTGAGCGCGAAGCCATTCGAAGAGAAAAGGACAAGGCAAAAGAAAAAGTATTGAATAAGCAAATTGCTGAATTAACCGATGAGCGCAATGCCTTAAAAGCAAAATGGGAAAATGAAAAGGAAGTGATTCAGGGAATTCAACGAGCTAAAGAGGCAATTGACTCTCTCAAATTAGAAGCTGAGCAAGCAGAACGTGCCGGTGATTTTGCCAAAGTGGCTGAATTGCGCTATGGTAAAATAACGGAAGCAGAAAGCAAATTGGAAACCTTAAAAGTAAAGGTAAACGAAATGCAAAATGCAGAAGATACGTTGCTTAAAGAAGAAGTGGATAGTGCTGACATTGCCGAAGTTGTTGCTAAATGGACAGGTATTCCCGTAACCAAAATGTTGCAGTCGGACAGAGAAAAACTACTGCATTTAGAAGAGGAACTTGGCAAGCGAGTAGCAGGGCAGGAAGAAGCTATTTCGGCTCTCTCTGATGCGGTGCGCAGGAGCAGAGCAGGACTGCAAGATCCTAACAGGCCTATTGGCTCTTTTATATTTATGGGAACCACAGGAGTAGGTAAAACCGAGCTCTCCAAGGCCTTGGCCGAATACTTGTTTAATGATGAGCACAATATGGTGCGTATAGATATGAGCGAGTATCAGGAACGCCATGCTGTAAGCCGTTTAATTGGGGCACCTCCAGGATATGTGGGCTATGATGAGGGTGGTCAGTTGACAGAAGCTGTTCGAAGAAAACCATATTCAGTAGTGTTGCTAGATGAAATTGAAAAGGCACATCCTGATGCATTTAATGTGTTGCTTCAAGTACTTGATGATGGCAGGCTAACCGATAATAAGGGGCGTGTGGCTAATTTTAAAAACACCATTATTATTATGACCACCAACATTGGAGCGCATGTAATCCAAGAACGTTTTGAGAATCTGGAGAACAAGAACGTAGAACAGGTTATTGAAGCTACACGAGCTGAAGTGTTTGAATTGCTTAAAAAATCGGTACGACCCGAATTTTTAAACCGAGTGGATGAGACTATTATGTTTAGACCACTCAACAGAACTGATATTCGCAAGATTGTAGATATACAGTTTGGGCTTATCATTAAGCGAGTCGAGCAAAGCGGTATCAAAGTTTCGATTACGGAAGAAGCATTGGATTATTTAGGAGTCCTTGGGTTTGACCCCCAGTTTGGAGCCAGACCTTTGAAGCGTGTGCTGCAAAGAGAAGTATTGAATGAGCTCTCGAAGCAAATTATTTCGGGCAAAATCAACTCAGGTGATGCTGTGGATATTGAGCTGAAAGGAGATAGGTTAGCCTTTGTAAAGATTGAGCAGACTAAAGAGGTGTGAAATTGATAAAGTTTTGAATCAAGACCATCATTACCGGATGCTGGCTGGCCGGTAAAACCCGGTAATCTCTGGGCTCTTCCGAGCCCATTTTGTGTTAAATATTTACTATCATCCGAGTAATTAAAATTTGACCTAAAAAAGGTAGTTTATGATG
>CAZZML010000055.1:0-11481 GCA_964654735.1 uncultured Roseivirgaceae bacterium
GGACGGTTTTAGTGGAATATATAAGCATTTTAGCTGTATTAATTAGAACTTAGCCTCAATTTCTAATGCAATTACGTATTATTTATACAACTTGTTTTAACAGAGCCGATAATTTAACTAAAACGCAAAGTAAATAAATGGCTGCATATCCGAAGAAAGTACCTGATATAAGAAAAATGTAATGACAAACGTAACAATTACCTGCACTATGTATGGCAACTTAATAAATACATTTTTATACCAATTCTTCCATGTGGTGGGCAGCCAGTGAATAAAGAACCCGATAAACATTGTTATAAACACCCATTTATAGCCTGTTAGCACATCAAAACCTACATCAAACGAAAGGTTGGTGGTTATTTGGCTTAGTACCTGACTTGCAATATCAAAATCAGATGAGCGGAACCAAATTCTGGTAAAGGTTATAAAATTAAAGGTGAATAAAATACCAATAAATCGGTTATACCATTTGTCTTTATCCGACCAGGGAGATACCTTATTCCATAGTTTGAACACCACAATTCCAAGTCCGTTTAGCCCTCCCCAAACTACAAAGTTCCAACTGGCTCCGTGCCATAAACCGCCCAATAGCATCGTCATCATTAAGTTGATATTGGTACTCACCCATTCTCTAAAAGTTGGTAGGACTTTGCCCACAAAATAAACGGTAACCATTCCAGCTCCAATAGCGATAGGCACCCAAATATTGGCCGATAACACCGAGATGAAAAACACAATTATGAACAGGCTGATGTAACTAAACACCGAACCGGATTTATTACCGCCCATGGGTATGTAGAGGTAATCTTTTAACCAGCTTGAAAGAGAAATATGCCATCGTTTCCAAAACTCCCCTGTACTAGTAGCTTTGTAAGGTGAATTAAAATTTTTGGGTAATGTAAAGCCCATTAATAAGGCCAGCCCAATGGCAATATCGGTATAGCCCGAAAAATCGGCATATACTTGTAATGAATAGCCATATAATGCCATTAGGTTTTCAAACCCTGTGTAAGTTAAAGGGTTAGCAAATACACGATCAATAAAATTAGCGGCTATATAATCTGCTAAAAAAAGCTTTTTAATAAGCCCGTTTAAAATCATAAAAAGGGCTGTGCCAAACTGCACCTTAGTAAGCGAATACGATTTATAGAGTTGAGGCACAAAATCGGCTGCTCGCACAATGGGGCCGGCAACCAATTGTGGGAAGAACGATACAAAAAACCCAAAATCGAGGATATTTCTTACGGGTTTAACCAAACCACGATAAACATCTACCGAATAGCTGATTGTTTGAAACGTAAAGAAAGAAACTCCAATGGGCAGTAGTATTTTATCGAACCTAAAATGAGTGCCAAAAAATGAATTGCTCCAGTAAGCAAAATGATTGATGGGGATATAATCAGTGCCTAATAAATTATTAAAAGCATCGGTAAAAAAATAAGCGTATTTAAAATACACCAGAATGAACAGGTTAATAAATATGCTTAGTGAAAGCCATAATTTTTTGTTTAATGCTATTTTGCTAGCGTAAATCTGCTTACCAATAATAAAATCGGTAAGGGTGGAAACGAGCAGAATGGAAACAAAAAAGCCACTGGTTTTATAATAGAAAAATAAGCTGACGGCAAATAAATAAGCATTTCTAACCGCTTTTTCTTTGTAAATAATAGAATAGCCAACCAAAACAACAGCGAAAAATGCCCAAAAATAAAGACCTGTAAAAATCAATGGCTTTTGAGGGTCATAAAGCAATATATGTTGCACCTGCTCTATCAATTCGTTGCTTGGTTAGAGGTTTTTCTGATATAATTTCCATAGGCATGTTGGAAAGCCTCAAAAAATAAATCGGATTGTAGTTGATAACCTTTATTCGTAAAATGAACCTTATCTGCCTTGGCCAAACCTGTCTTTTCCCAAAGCCTTACACTACCAATACCTCCCATAATTTCAAACAAATTCCACACCGCTGCATTATTTTCTTGAGCCAGATTTTGCATGGCTTTAACTACCTTAAATACATTTTGATTTGGATATCGCCTCCGATAATAACTATCGTTATTGGTTAAAAATATAAAATTGACTCCCGGGTTGGCTAACTTAAACCAATCAATTAAATCACGGTAATGATTCTCAAAACTCGTTTGGCTAAACCTGCTCGTAGGCCCGTTAGCATCGTTAATGCCAATGCCAAAAATGACTAAATCAGGTGCTAAGTATGTAATTTCCCTGGCAAAATCAACCGAACGTAAATAAGCCGGCACGCTTGCTCCGTTTACCCCAATGCTGTGGTAAGTAATGCCAGGTTCATCGGTTAAATATTGAATACCCTTTAAGGTAAAGTGCGTTTGGAGCGAATCGGTTTTTAGCAATGAAAAAGCGAGCGTGTCATAGGGTTTGGTAAACCTGTATTCTATAAACTGACCAACAGAATCGATGGATGCAGAAACTTCTCCATAAATAGAATCCGGTTGAACACCATACGAATCTTTATCCATTTGATAGAATATTCTTACACGATTAAAACGATAATTTTGCTCTTGCAAGTCGCTCATATACAATTTTATATAAGCTGCACTGTCAACTGTAGTAGCATTATAGCCCGACATCCCCCACGTACAACTTCTTGATTTTTTGGCATTTCTACAACCAATCCATTCTCCAGTGTATTCTACGTGGTAATCAGATGGCATATTGGAATGAGCCACGCTGTAAGGAAAGAAAAAGCCTCTCTCACCTCCCATCTCTGGCATTAGGTTATCAAATTTTGAACGCATGGTTCGCTGCAAAGTGCCGCCTTGTACGTGCGATCCTCCTATATGCAAAATAGACAAATTCCCTTTCCCTAAGAAAACCAAACTATCTAATTTTTGAAAAATGAAATTAAACTGAGTGGTATCACCATAGAAATCAAGTTTGTTTTTTTCAAGTGCTAAAAAAGGGTAGTCTTTAGGATTAGGTTTTTCCACTTGAGCTATACTGCTATTGCTACTAAACCAGCCAATAAGGAATAAAAGAAGGGTGCTAATTTTCATTGGCCAGTGAATCGGTTTTTAAAGTATCTATTGGAATACCTCTGTATTTATCAAAGTCTTTTAGCAAGGCATCGTAAAACAGCTTGCTCATTTTATTGGCGCCCTTGGTAGTAAAATGAACATAATCTGGGGCAGCTAACGAAGGATCTGCTGTTACCCAATCTTTCATAGAGTTTTTACCACCCATTACTTCGTACATATCGAAGTAACCCACTCCTTGAGCAAACGCTGCTTTTTGCACTTCATCACGAATGGTTTCTAACATGGGGTAGGTTACAAACTCGCCTTTAATTTTTGTTGCCATATCAGTTGGGCCAATCACCAAAAAAGAAGCTCTGGGCAAAACGGCTTGCAAATACTTAATGTTAGACTTAAAATAATTGCCAAATTTTTTAGCTCTTTCCTTAGTATCAATGTACGGAACCGAATTGCCTCCAAATTGCAATATTACCAAGCGAATAGGCTCAGCCCCATATTGTTTTTCTAGTTGTGTGCTGCTAATTCTTCTAAACAAAGTACCCGAAGCTCCTCGCAATGGAATATTATCCATAATAACTCCACTAGCACTTTCGAATGATAAGGCATATACATTAGGGCTATCTAATCCCTTAAACTCTATTTTAATTTTTCCAGGAGTTGGTGAAAACTTAACTTTAATTTTTCGGTTATAGGTGTTGGTCTTGAGGCTGTCTCGAAAAACTACCGTGCTATCCACAGTAATAGTAATGGCCACGGGTTTTGTGTTGCCGCCCACCAACATACTCATTTGTGAAAACTTCCGTACTCTATAAAAGCCATAACCGGCAGGTTTAATTTCTAACCAAGCAGAAAGTGTATCTGTGTTTTCAATGGAATCTACCAGAGGGCAATACCGAGAAAAGCTGGCTAATAGCCCATAATTTCGATGCTGAATGGTGCTGTCTTTTTTGCCATTGGCAGTATATCGCAGCCAATTATCAGATTGGTCTTGCTGAATGGCACTGGTGCGAAGTACTTGAAAAGCTGGTTCAAGCCCTGGGCCTGTTCCTCCATACTCCTTTTGTAGCTCATTACGAATATAACGTGTCATCCGGTCACCTTCAATTTGCGAATCGCCATAATGTAATATGCGTACTTTGCCTCCTTTGGTTTTCATTTTTATCAATGATTCATAGAATTTTTGAAGGCTGTTTGTAGAAGAATCTGGATGTTGAATGCCTGAAATTAGTTCCCATCTAATTTTGGCAATTCGATCCAAGCTATCACGCAAGGCAATCGTATCAATTCCTGCAATGCTAAACAAAGAATCTTCCACCGAAACCACTTGTGTAGTATCAGAAGTGCCCAAAAAATCGCCTAACGATTTATATTCCAGTGTAATGGAATCGGAAAGTTTAATTCCGTTTTTTGGAAACACCCACATTGCAATCATAGCAAGCAGGCCTACCAGAAGTAAGAAAAGAAGAGATTGTAAAGGGTTCTGCTCGCTCATTCCAGCTTCCTGATTTTAAGTACTTGTTTGGGAGCAATGTTCTCGTCAATACCATTATCTTCCATAATCATATCGGCACTTACGTTTTCAAATAATTGAGAAATTGCCCAAAGTGTATCTCCCGTTTTTACAATGTATTCTTCAAACGCCCCCTCCTTGAGCACTTGTTTTTTTGCTCTTTTAGGCTCTTTTTTAGCGATTTCTACCTTTTGATTGATGGGTATATAAATTGTGAGCTTTTGTCCTGCATAAATGCGATCACTTTTAAGCTCGTTCCAAGCTCGAATACTTGATATTCTTACATAATGTCGTTGGGCAATCCTCCCCAAATTATCACCTGCCTTAACTTTGTACCGAATGGGTTTATGTGTTTTTAAATCAGGAATATTCCCTTTCAATTGCTTTATTCTTTTCTCGTTAGCTGCTACCATCATCACTTCTCCATCTCTCGTTTTTTGTTCCATTTCATCCATCTGTTTCTCAAAACTTTCTTTGTATTGGAGGGGCAGTTTTAAACTACCAAACTCAGGGTTGTATTCATTATTTATCCATTGTGGGTTTAAACGGCTAAGTTCTGCAGTTGAAATTTGCGTGAAGTGATGAATTGCTTTAAATGAAACAGGTTTGGATGACGTTAGCCACACGGTTGGAGCTTCAGGGTCAATTGGTTTAATGGAGGATTCTTGATATATCTTTTTTATTTGGATGAGCTTTTGGTTTCTAGAATTAATTCTTTCAAAACTCTCCCCATTATTAATAGAGTCCATTTCGTACTTAGCCACAGCAATGGCACTTTCAATAAAAACCAAGCCAGCCTTATCTTCGTTCTCATAGATTCGATTTAACTCTTGCCAATATAAATAGGCTGCTTTGGTTGATTTTGCGAGATTTTTACGTTCATCAATAATAGTATTGACTCGCAAGCCATACTTTATCGCCACCGGATAAGGCAACATCCAATAACCAGTACGCTGATGTATATCTTCTTTTGTAGTAGTAAAACCCGATTGGGTAATGGCCAAATAGCCTATTGCATCTAATTGGTTTGCCACCACGGTGTCACCCAAACTAAATTCGGCTTTTCTTAAAGCTAGTATTGATTGATTGATTTCGGTTTCAAAACTAGAAGAGAGGTCTGATAAACTAACCTGCTCATATTTTTGCACCGAAGTTTGGGCATGTATTGGGGTGTAAATACAACCAAGTGCAAACGCAATAAGGGTTATATATTTAGTTTTCGTCCACATCAATTTCAAATCTAAGATTTGTTTTAATTAGAACAAGCCGTATGTATGAATTAATAGGTCAGTTCTTTCGTAGAAATCACCACTGAATCTCAAGATGCTGAACTAAATTCAGCATGACATCAATGATGTTGCACGTAATTTTCCCATTTATCAAGTAGTGCTACAAAATCTTCTGGCAAACCCGAATCAAACTGCATTTGCTCTTTAGTAACCGGATGTATAAACCCTAATGATTTGGCGTGCAATGCCTGCCGCGACATTACTTTAAAGCAGTTTTGAATAAAGGCTTTATACTTGGTAAACTGAGTTCCTTTTACAATGTTATCTCCTCCATAAGTAGCATCGTTAAACAAAGGATGCCCAAGGTATTTTAAATGCGCCCGAATTTGGTGGGTTCGCCCGGTTTCTAAATTGCATTGCACCAAAGAAACATAACGTAAATTTTTTAGTACTTTATAATGCGTAATAGCTCTTCTACCAAAATCACCCTCAGGAAATGGAGCTGTAATTCTTCTATCCTTCAAACTACGCCCTAGATTTACCTCTACTGTTCCTTCTTCCTCGTTGGGTTCTCCCCAAACCACGGCATAATAGGTTCGTTCAATACTATGGTCAAAAAATTGTTTTGCTAAACCACTCATTGCCTTTTCAGTTTTGGCAATTACTAAAAGGCCAGAGGTATCTTTGTCAATGCGATGCACCAATCCCGGACGGCCTTCATTACCTTCCATTTCAGGCAGATGGTTAAAATGCCAAACCAAGGCATTAACCAAAGTGCCCGTCCAGTTATTATACGCAGGGTGCACCACCATTCCGGCAGGCTTATTCACCACCAATAAATGTTCATCTTCAAACACAATATTTAAGGGAATGTCTTCAGGTATCACCTCTGTATCTCTGGGCGGCTCCGGTAATTCTACGGTAATTACATCGGCAGGGTGCACCTTGTAATTTTGCTTTACCGTTTGCCCGTTTACCAATACGTGTCCATCTTTAATGCCTGCCTGCACCTTATTTCGAGTGGCATTAGGCAACTTATCCATTAAAAACTTATCTACACGCAATAGGCTTTGGTTGGGGTCGGCAATAATGCGGTGATGCTCGTAAAGCTCATCCGATTTATACGGTTGATTTTCTGACATATAGTGCAAAGATAGATTATATCAATTGACTGTATTCTAGTTTTACCACAGAGATTCACAAAGAAGGCACAGAGGTACACAGAGTTTCTAAATATCCCCCTTTGTGCCCTTGCGCTCCTGCGGTTAGGTTTTCATACGTTTTGATTTGTTTTTCTTTGCGGCTCTGCGCCTTTGCGATTAATTTTGTTTAAATGCTTACTCAACACCATCACCCAACAATTAACCCGGTTAAATTAGAGGCAAACCCCAATAATGTTGCTGTTGATATGCTCAGAATTGACAAGGTGCACCCTCAAGTATCTGGTAATAAATGGTATAAACTCAAGTATAATTTACTTAAAGCAAAGGAAGAAGGCTATACAACTTTGCTCACTTTTGGTGGTGCGTTTTCTAATCATATTATTGCTACCGCTGTGGCTGCTAAAGAGGCTGGTTTTAAATCAATTGGAATTATTAGAGGAGAAGAAACATTGCCTCTCAACCCCACATTGAGGTTAGCTTCTTTTATGGGGATGGATTTGCATTATGTAAGTAGGTCTGAGTACAGAGAAAAAACAACACCAGAATTTATTACTGAATTAAAAAATAAATTTGGAGATTTTTATCTAGTACCCGAAGGAGGCACTAACCAAGTAGCTATTCGAGGAGCGGAAGAAATTTTGGATGAAAAAATGATTAAGGAATATGATTATATTATAAGTGCAGTTGGCACCGGGGGCACACTTACAGGTTTGATTAGCAAGGCAGAAGGACAAGCAGAAGTGATTGGCGTTTCCTCCTTGAAAGGAGATTTTTTAACTAATGAAGTTAAGAAATGGCTAACTTCTATTCAAAAAGAACATCTTACCCAATGGAGCATAAGCACCAATTATCATTTTGGTGGCTATGCCAAACACAGTAGAGAATTGATCGCCTTTATTAATAATTTTAAAATTGAAAATAGTATTCCTTTAGACCCTATTTATACAGGTAAAATGATGTATGGCATTATGGATATGGCTGCCAATAGAAAGTTTAAAGAAAACAGCCAAGTGTTGGCCATCCATACAGGAGGCCTCCAAGGAATTGAGGGATTTAATAAGCGGTTTGGGAAGTTGATTTATTGATTTACGTTTAACCTCACACAAGTCATTCCGGAGGAATCTTAGCCATGCTTTAAATTTTCTAGTTGGCTAAGATTTCTCCACTTCGTTACGAAATGACCTTAAATCAAGCATTATATCCAGAAGAAAATTCATCTTTTATATTAACAACCTGAACCCGATTAATACTACACATCACAGTTCATTGAAAACTCCAGTTATAAGGCGGTTTTGAGAAGAACTAATGGATTAATTCGATCAAAATCAACGCAATAAATGGAGTGAATTTAACTCTATTGTTTCAATGCAAGAACATACTCCGCCACTGCCAATCTCGTTTCAGGAGATAAATAGTTTTGGGGTGGCATTTCCGGATAATCCTCTCGCCTATGCGTAGGGGCTGCAATAAAGTCTGCCATGCCTTGAGCATTATTTTTATAAATAGCCTGTATGACATTTATCGGAGGCCCAATCATACGTATGTCATACGCATGGCAACCTGCACAAATTCCATAATAGGTAAGGTTCCCTTTCTCTTCCATAGTAATGGCTCTTGGAGCCACAGGTTTATCCAACATCATTGTAACAACATCTTTAGTATCGGTTGTTTCACATTGTCCCCAATCACCTAAACCAAAAGTGCTATATCGTTCTCTATCTCTAATGCAGCTACCGGTGCCTCCACCAATGGCTATTATATCTGGTGCGCTATCAAGCATTGAGGCTTTCATTAATAATTTTACTTCACCTATGGGGTTATTGCCATTATTCTCCATGTAATTATCTAAAATTACTACCCGGTCAGGGTTAGGTTCAGAACCTGGGTCGTTGGAGAGGTTGGCTCCCATACTCAAGTCGGTAATGCCAATAGCTGCATTATTGTTGCCAGTAATGATGTTGTTTTCAATTGTTACATCATCCGCTGCCATTACAATAATACCGGAACCGGGAGGAATACCGGAAACAATGGAACCTGGAGCTCCAAAATTTGGATGGTTATTATCTACAACAAAATTATTTCTTATGATAATATCATAGGCCGTTTTTATAGGTAGGCCAGGTGTAATAAAAGCTAAAATGCCTCCTGTATTATTATGTACATAATTATTTTCTACCAAACAATGGCGGCTATTTTCGATTTCAATACCTGCTACGTTTTCATACACTTCATTATGTCGCACATCAATATTATCGCACATGCCTACATAAATAGCCGCATCTTCAATGCCTGAAAGGACATTATGTTCGATTAAGCCATTTTTACCAAACTCCGGGAAGATTCCATAAACGCCAGCATCTACCACCCAGTTATTGCGGATGATAAAGTTATTACCCGCCTGACCCATTATGCCATTGCCTTTATAATTAATGATCTTAAAATTCTCAATTCTAATTCCATTACCCGAGTAAAGAAACGCATCGTTCAACTCTTTTTCACCATCTAATGTTGGCCATTCCCCTCCTATAATTACTCCTTGAAAGCTAATATTATCTTTATCGATATAAACAGTTTCTTTATACTTGCCCGGGTACACTCGAATTAAATCACCAGGTTTAGCTTTTTTAACAGCTTCTAAAATGGACTCTCCATCTTTTACTTCAATAATATCTCCACTTAAGGGTGCAGCAGTAGCGGCTCCTGTTGAATCAGACCCCGAGCTAGTCTCAAATGTTCTAACAGTAACTGGTGCAGGAACATAGGTTGCCGTTTTAGTAAAAAAAGATTTACCTATCATTAGTCCCCCTGCAAAAAGAGCAATGGAAAAAAAGATTCGAAACCACTTATTAGAAAACATCATAGTATTTCAATTATAAATTAATAACTTTCAATCTACAATAAATTAAATAGTTCCCTCCTGTTTATGTTTCATTTCAGGTGCAATAATATTTACAGGAAGGCCAGAAGGAACCTCTTTGGGTATTTTCGGCATAAAAGATTCATCCGTTAACGTATTCATAAAATCAACTAATCTATCAAGTTCATCATCTGTTAAATTGGGTTCCCAAATATGCCAATGTAGAATTAGGTTTTCATCTTTGGGCACTGCGTGACCACGACCTAAATTATAAAATTCAGCTGCATCGCGTAACGTCTCTTTACTACCTGAGTGCATATAAGGAGCAGTTTTAGCAATATTTCTAAGAGTTGGCACCTTGAAGCCTCCCCTCATGGTAGAATCATTATTGGGAATTTCTGCACCACGGTCGAACGGCACACCTTCGGGCTCTGGCACGCCAATTATAGCAATTTGCTGATTGGTAAATAGTGGAGGGGTGTGGCACTCTGCACAACGGGCAACAAACGACCGAAAGATGTTAAGCCCTTCAATCTCTTGTTCAGTAAGGGCTTCTGCATAGCCGTGCGCATATTGGTCATATCTGCTGTTGAGTGAAATCAGTGTTGATTCAAACGCTGTTATGGAAGTATATATTTGGTTTAATTGAATAGAATCACCCCTCTGTTCAGGAAACGCTTCTAAAAACATTTTTCTATAAGTAGTATTGGCATTAAGTACTTGAAGCAGTTGACTTCGAGTTGTTGCCATCTCAATAGGAGAAAAAAGTGGGCCTTGCATTTGGTCTTCAAGTGATTGAGAGCGGCCATCCCAAAAGAAGGAATTAAGGTAGGCTACATTCCATAGTGTTGGAGCCGAGCGAGTTTGGATTGCCCCACCTACCCCAATGGTAACAGCCATTCCATCGGCAAAACCTTTATAAGGGTTATGGCAACTTGCGCAAGAGATGGTGCTATCCTTGGATAAAATTGGGTCAAAAAACAGCAATCGTCCCAGATCAATTTGCTGAGGGGAAAACCCATCACGAGGTATTGGCAAGGCCGTTTTTAACCCTCCAACTCCAGATTGTTGTAGTGAATTATACTGTTGATAAAGATTTCGAGCTTCGCAGGCATTCTCTTCTGATAATTGAAACCCAGGAGGACAATCACAAGCCAAAAGAGGCTCTGTTTTAGGGGCACATTTAAAAAAGCAAAGCGAGCATATGGCTGTAAGAATGAAAAGAATAAGCGTTCCTCTTTTTTTGTTCCTTTTCATCACTCAACTCCTAAATATATATCATTTAAAAAAACTAATTACTATCATCCGACTAAACTTGAATTTGCCAAAAAACCTTCGTTTCTATCTAAACTAAAGCGGTTTTTCTCCCGATAGCAATCCAGAATCAAAAACACCCCCTCAATGAATTATATCTTCTTGATTCAATCAAATATACCACTATCTACTTTTCGTTTTAAAAGCATTTCCCGTCCCGATGTTTGGAACAGATAAACGCAGACAATATGTAATTCTGCGAAATCTGTGGGAGAAAGAACTTGTTTCAAAATAATTGCTTTTCCCATTAACTCAGTTTCGAAATTATCTTTTAAAGTATCTAAGTTAGTAAACTTTATTTTACCAAAGCTCTTCATCTAGCAACAATAATGTGCTAGGGTACCTCTAACCTGAATAATTCATGAATAATCTATTACGCATTCCAATTGCCAACCAT
>CAZZML010000056.1:0-11452 GCA_964654735.1 uncultured Roseivirgaceae bacterium
GGTTTACTATTTTTGTGGCTTCACCATCACCTTCTAATGATAACTCTAAGTTAGTGCCGTTTAAAATAGCAATATCAATTTTTTGATCATCGGTTCCACCACCTCCACCTAAAGAAGATAAATCAACGGTATTTGTTGCTTGCCCGTCACCTGATAAAGAAAGGTTTAATGTAGAACCTGTTAAAGAAAACACATCTGCTATTTGGCTATCTGTATTGGGTTCGTAACCATCAGCTAAACCTGATAAATCTAACACTTTGGTGGCTTCTGCATCTCCCTCCAACGAAATTTGTAAATGAGAACCCATTAATGATAATTCATCAATTTTTTGATCATCGGTTCCACCACCTCCAGCAGGTGTAACCCAGCTAGCTAAACCATTGGCATCTGAGGTTAATACTTTGCCATTTCCAGGAGATCCTTCGGTAATTTTTATTTGGCCAGCTATTTCTAATTCTGAGTCTGGGTCAGCTACTCCAATACCCATATTCCCATTTTTAAGGACTGTAATGGCGTTGTTTCTTGCATTAGAGGCAGTTCCATTTCCTACAACAAATAAAGGTTCTGATAATACCCAAGAGGAGGATGTTCCTTCAAGAAGATTATGCTGCCCTATTACTACCGAATTGTAAGAATTAGCTATTGATGTATATCCCAGTGCAGTAGAGTAATTTCCAATTGCTACTGTTTGCCGCCCCATAGCAGTAGAAGAAAACCCTGCAGCTTCAGTCGTATTACCCAATGCAGTAGAATAATCTCCACTTGCAATACTTAATGCACCTGCCGCTATCGTATAATGTCCGCTTGCTATACTATTATAGCCAAATGCCGCAGACCAGTTTCCCATGTTGATATCATCCCATTCATCTCCTGTAACTCTTCCAGCTCTAAATGCACTTTTATTCTTTTTGAAAATAATGCGGCTATCATGATTTACATCTCCATCATCATCTAGTTGAGGAGAGCCAAAAACAAAATTATCTGTGTTTTGTGCTCCTTGTGTATTAGAGGTTACATTTGCTATTGTTGAAAATGCACCTCCACTAGGTAATGTAACCATGTTACCTCCTGTAATTGATAAATTATCTCCAGACAAACTTAATGTTTGACTATCTGTATTGGCTTCAAAACCATCTTGCACGGTAGAAATATCTACAGTATTACCTCCTGCAATAGATAAATCAGTTCCTGTTACGGATAAAGTTTGAGCATCTGTATTGGCTTCATAGCCATCTTGAATACTTGCTAAACTAACTGCATTTCCATTGGAAATAAATAAGTTTGTTCCTGTTAAACTTAGTGTTTGTTCATCTGTATTTGTACCTGAAAACGGAGCTAAATTTATCTCTGTAGCACTTGCATTATTTGTAATTTTTAATGTGGATCCTATTAATGATAAATCCTGAATCTCGTTGGTGGCATCACTATCGGTATTGTCCGCACTGGTTATGTAGCCTGCATCATTAGCAAAATCACTTACATTTGCAGGTGCATTTATTAGGTCGTTAAAATTGCCACTAAATACATTATCTGCTGTTTTAGAATGCAGTGCATAAGGCACTGATACTAATTGAGATGTTCCCATTGAAACATAATCAGTGCCTCCCTCAAAGTCAATACTTAACTCCACAAAGGTACTTGCACTCCAATCAACATCAGTAAACACGCCTGATTCAATACTGCCATCACCAATCTGAAGATTAAATAATCCATATTGATTGGTAATGACAGTATGAACTTCCGAATAAACGACATCGCCATTCGAATCGACTGTTCTGATTTGAATTTGTATTCCCAATTGTTGGTTAACGAGTAAAGCACCGTCAGCACTTCTGGCCACTCCCTGATAATTAATTTTTTCAGGAGTGTTAAACGCCAGAGCACTAACGGTAACTAACCAATATAATCCTAATAGTAAAAGTTTTTTCATTATTGTTAAGTTTAATTATTCTGTACACATTATTTCTTAATTATTCTGTACACATTATTTCTTAAATTGTTCGATAGTTTTAGCATATAAACACCGCCTGGCAAATTAGAAAAATCAACTTGCTGAATATGCCCTCGGGTTTCTAGTATAAATTCTTTAACAACTATTCCTGTTTCGTTATACACCACTCCATTTATTTCGTTAGCAACGGCTCCTAAAGAGGATACTTTTAGGTTTACATGGCTTGTGGTTGGGTTTGGATAGATTTCCACTTGTGCTAAAAGATCATCTTCAAGCCCATTTACGAGCTCTACTTCTAATGAAAATGGTTGGATAAAGCCAACACTCACATGATTACCAGCTGTTTTAATATGACCAATAACAGGCTCGCCCATGCTAACTGTTACCTGATTATTATTGGCAAAATGATTGCCTGAGCTGTTAATGATTTTTTGCTCAACAGATTGAGCATTTAAACCCAATGTGGAGCTGACGATGAAAACAAAAAAGAGTATTATTTTTTCCATAGTTTGAGTGATTATTACTCAAATCAAGAAATAAATAAATTTTTAAATCGTACTAATTAAGAATTTGGTTTACTAAAATCAGAATTCGGTTAGATTAAAAAAGAATTTGGATGGTTAAGAAATAAGTTTTAATAACTCGTCCTTTTTTCGCCTGGAAACCGGAAGAATTGCACCGTTTTCTAGTGTTAAATAGCCTCCGTCAGATCTTGCATAACTGCTTATAAAGGCAATATTAACCAAATACTTTTGATGTGTTCTAAAGAATCCATCGCCTTGTAGCATTTGGTCGTACTCCTTTAATGTTTTAGAAATTACAAATTTTTCGCCACTTTTAAGGTGCACATTGGTGTAATAATTATCCGACTCGCAATAAGCAATATTCTGAGGTTCCTCCAACCTTAACCCTTGCAACGATGGAAATGCGATTTTTTTTAGGCTCGATCGATTAAGCAAAAGTGTTTCTAACTTTCGCTCAATTTGCTCAAGCCTATTAGTATCGGTTAGTTTATTTACCGCTTGAATAAGCTCTTCAGGGTTTATCGGTTTAAGCAAATAATCGATAGCACTATACCGAAATGCTTTTAGTGCATATTGGTTATAGGCAGTAACAAATATTAAATCGAATGTGAGCCCCTTAACTCCTTCAATTACATCAAACCCTGTTCCATCGTCCATTTCAATATCTAAGAAAACCACATCTGGTGCATTTTTTTTTATAGAAGCAACCCCGTTTTCTACACCATCTGCCATATCTACAATTTGCAACAAAGGGCAGTACTTTATTATAAAAGAACTTAGTGTAGCTCTGCTTTTCTCTTCATCGTCAATAATTATGGTTCGTTTCATATTAAAATGTTACAGGGATTAGTAATTCTACTTTGGTTCCTTGCGGCTTACCTTCCTCATCTTGTAAATCAATGATAGAAATTTTAAAATGGGCTCCTTTTCCTTGATTAAAGAACTGAATCCTGTCGTTGGTTAATGTGGTAGATAATGATTTGTGTCCACTGGTTTTGTTCGTATTAGATAACCTACCTACCCCATTATCAACAACCTCACAACGTATCATTTCATCTTCTGCATCTTTAAAAAAGATGTCAATTTTGCCTCCGGTAGCCTTACCTTTCATACCATGTATTATGGCATTTTCAACAAATGGTTGTACCAACATAGGAGGCACTTTAATGGAGGAATCAGATAACTCCACCTGAATATGATAGGTAAACTTTCCTTCAAATCTTAACTTTTCTAACTCCAGGTAAAGAGTTAGCGTTTCAATTTCTTTGTCTAATTCAATAAATTCTTGTGTGCTGTTTTCAAGAATGTTTCGTACCAGTAAAGAAAATTTAGAAAGAAATACTTCAGCTTGATATGAGCTATTGGTAGAAATATAACTTTGAATAGAGTTGAGCGCATTAAAAATGAAATGCGGATTCATTTGGGAGCGTAACATCCGCTGTTCAATTTCCATCTTTTTAAGAGCCAATTTGTGGCGCTTTTGCTCTTGATTTCTTTTGTATAATAAAAATAAGATGGCAAAAACAAACGTGAAAAATCCAACCACTCCAAATATGATTAACCTGATTTTTCTATCTTCCGCCAACTCAATTTCTTTCAAAAGGTTCTCTTCTGTTAAAACAGCAATATCTTTTTCCTTTTTCTCAAATTCGTATCTTGCCTCAAGCCTGTCAATTTCTTTAGCTTTTTCTTGATTAAACAACGAATCTTTATAAGCCGTGTAAAGTTTAAAATTTTTGTACGCCAAATGCTCATTCCCAAGATTATCATAGGCAACACTTAAATTATAAGCTGTATTTTTTTGTTCTTGAACATCATTATAGGAGTCATAAAGAACCATACATCTAGTACTAACATCTATCAAATTATTCCACTCCTCAGTTTTAACATATAAATCCCCGAGTAAATTGAGTGAAGTTATCTTGCCACGTACATCACCCGACTTAGCAAATACCTTAACTCCTTCTCTTAAAATAATTCTGGCTGTATCTAGTTGATTTAGGTGCATATAAATATACCCAATATTTATCTTTGTAGGAGTATTGGCACTATTAGATACCCCTCCGTTTAGCTCATAAGCCATTTGACTATAACCTAGAGCCTTAGTATATCTTTTTGTTTCTACATAAATAGAAGCCAGATTAACATACATGTTTACCATAGAACTGGTGTCGCCTTTTTCAATTGCCAAATTGAGCCCTTTATTCAAGTACTCTTCCGCCTCATCATACTCTTCTTGACCTAAATGAATAATTCCTAAAATATTATAACATCTAATAATAGAGTTAGCGTCATCATAAGTTAATCTCAGTTTTAAAGATGACTGAATACTGCTCACAGACTTGGAATAATTACGACTATAATAATAACCTAGCCCAATGCTATAATAACAATTAGCCAACAGGTCATCAAGCTCTTTAACATTGTCATCGGTATAAGAGTTTGCAAAGTTATTGGCCGCAATCTCCCAATAGTGAATAGCACTATCCAGTTGATTTTGTTTGTATTTTTTAAGACCTATTGCATACGTAATGCTTGCCACTTGAAACTCATTTTTAAGGCTTACTTCATATACCAGAGCTTTGTTAAAATAACTGATGGCAGAATCGTTATCTGAATGAGCAGACCCAATAGTATATAACAGAGAACCCTTTAAAGAATCGGTAAGTGCGTTATTAAACTCTAGTTTTAACGAATCTATATTTTGAGAAAAGGTAACGGAACTAACCGCAAGTAAACAAAAAAAGAATACTGGATTTTTAATCACAAAAATTGAATTAAAGTCTAAAACATCTAAGATACCAAATCGACCCAATAACAAAAATAATTACACCTATACTTAGGAAGATTTATAGATTATTACATTTTTGCCAAAATATATTTTCTATGCGGATTGCAAAATTTCTTTTACTAATTGCCACGGTTTTTATTTTTTCGTGTAAAACACAAAAAATAGCTAAAACACCCTCAACCACAACTCCTGCGGATACGGTGCAAGTAGAGCTACCAAAAGCAGATACGATAATTATTGAAGTACAGGACTCCGTTGACATTTTCGCCCATAGACTATTAAAAGATACCATTATTATAACTGCCGTTGGCGATATGATGCTTGGCACTAATTACCCTAACGATAGCTATTTGCCAGCCAACGAAGGTAAAAATCAATTAGCTCAAGTAGATAGCCTTTTGGCAGGTGGAGATATTCTTTTTGGTAACCTCGAAGGTGTTATCTTAAATAAAGGAGGCATTCATAAAAATTGCAAAAATCCTAAAACCTGCTACATCTTTCGTAGCCCAGAGTATATGTTGGCAAGAATTAAAGAGGCAGGCTTTAATGTAATGAGTGTAGCTAATAATCATGCAGGCGATTTTGGCACTGCTGGTAGAAATAACACAAGCAAAATGTTAGACAGCCTACAAATAAATTATGCAGGCAATGCTAACCAAGCCTACACTATATTTAAGATGGATGGAATGGTATATGGGTTTGCTGCATTTGCACCCAATAGAGGCACTCCAAGCATTAATAATTTGGATTCTGCTAAGCGTACCATTCAATATTTAGATTCTTTAACAGACATTGTTATTGTTTCATTTCATGGAGGAGCCGAAGGTAGTGAACACTCCCATGTAACTAAAAAAAGAGAATATTTCTATGGTGAGAACCGTGGCAATGTTCACCAGTTTGCCCATGCTATGATTGATGCCGGTGCAGATGTAATTTTAGGCCATGGTCCACATGTGCCCAGAGCAATTGAAGTATACAAAAAGCGTTTTATTGCCTACAGTTTAGGCAACTTTTGCACCTATGGCCGTTTTAGTTTAAGAGGTAGTAAGGGTTTAACTCCAATTATTAGGATAAACATTAATGCCCAAGGCGAATTTATACATGGTAAACTAATTGCCGCCAAACAAATTGGCAGAGGAGTACCCACACCCGACCCAACTAATAAAGTAATTAAGGTAATTAAAAAATTAAGTGAAGAAGATTTACCTGAAAGTGAAATTTCTATTGATGAATCAGGGAATATTTTTTATCTTCACAAATAATTAGAGAAAATGCCTTACGTAGAAAAAGAAATAGAGAAAATTTACTTCACCATTGGTGAGGTAGCGGAGCGCTTTGAAGTAGCGACTTCTCTTATTCGATTTTGGGAAAGTGAGTTCTCTATTTTGCACCCAAAAAAGAACAAAAAAGGCAATAGACAATACACTAATAACGATATTGAAAAAATTAAGCTAATCTATCACTTAGTTAAAGACAGAGGGTTTACGTTGAATGGAGCCAAAGAAATGCTCAAGAAAAATCCTGAAGAATTGCAAAACAAATTAGATACGATTGAATCTCTAAAAAATGTAAAGAAGTTTCTTTTAGAGCTGAAAGGTCAAATGTAACATGGCCGACCAAAAGCTTACCCAGCTTGCACTCACTTTTTTGCCTCGCATTGGCGACATATCGCTAAAGTCACTCATCAGTTATTGCGGATCTCCCGAAAGTATTTTTACTACACCAAAAGGAAAACTTGAGAAGATTCCTGGTATTGGCAGCCATGCCTCTAAAAGTATTTTAGATAATAAAAAAGCCTTTTTAAAAGCAGAGAAGGCTCTGCACTATTGCCAAAAGAATAACATTAAACTATTATTTTATACTGATAAAAACTATCCTACCTATTTAAAACAGTTGGCAGATGGGCCTTCATTAATTTATTTAAAAGGAAACATTTTGCCTGAAAAAAGAAGGTGTATTTCCATTGTAGGCACCAGAAATGCCAGTAAAGAAGGTAAGCAAAATGTAGCTTCCATTATTCAAGACCTTGCCCCCTACAATCCCATTATTATTTCAGGGTTAGCTTATGGTATTGATATTGAAGCACATAAAGAAGCTCTGGCTAATAATTTAGCTACCTATGGTATTATGGCCACAGGTATTGAAACGGTATATCCTGCCATACATACTAAAATAGCAGACAAAATGTTATTAAATGGAGGCCTCCTAACTGAATATGCCCCCAATACAAAAACGGACCCTTCGAAATTTCCTGCTCGAAATAGAATTATAGCAGGGCTCTCTGAAGCAACGTTAGTGGTAGAAGCAGGTAAAAAAGGTGGTGCTTTAATTACGGCTTACTTAGCAAGAGACTACGATCGGGAAGTTTTTGCTATACCTGGCAACCTCAAAAACGAAAATGCTGTGGGTTGCAATAATATTATAAAAAACAATATTGCTCAGTTGGTAAGCTCCGGAAAAGACATTGCCTTTTATTTAGGTTGGGAAACAACTAATGAAGCATCTCCTAAAAAGGGCTTGGAGTTAAACGAAAAAGATTATAGCCCGGAAGAATGGGCAATTCTTCAATTATTAAAAGGTTCAGAATTACATATTGATGAGATAAGTTGGAAATCTCAAATTCAGATTGGGAAGCTCGCCTCCATCTTGTTAAACCTTGAATTTAAAAACATCGTTGTTGCTTTACCGGGCAAAAAATATAGAGTTAAGTAAATGGCCTCCACCTATTACAATATCCTTAATTTATCTACCAGTGCTACTCAGCGAGATATTAAAGTAGCTTATCGAAAACTGGTTCAAAAACACCACCCTGATGTTAATACTTCTGGAAACGATGACCTGATAAAGGCCATAAACATGGCCTACGAAACGCTTTCTGATCCTAAAAAAAAAGCCATTTACGATCAACGTTTATTAGGAAATTATAACACTCCTACTGCAACTTCTTACAATCCTCCTGCTCGACCTAGACGAAGGCCTCCTCCTCACCGCTACCGTTATCAAGGCAGGGCTTCGGACACAACCTATACATACTCAACAAAAACAAAACTGCAAGGTTGGGGGGCTGTTATATTTACCATTTTGTTAATTTGGATAGGCATTAGAGCTATGCACTATTATGCCTCCGGCTATTATTATGATAAAGCCGTTTTAGCTGAGGCTAATCAAAATTTTTATGAGGCCTTTGCCTTGTATCAACTAGCGGTGCGCGACTATGGAAGCAAAAGTGTAGAGGCATCCATAAAAATTGCGCAAATCAACCAGAAAGAGGGTGCCTACCAGTCGATGATTGATAACAGCGAAGTTGGATTTAAATACGAGCCTGATTCAGCACAATCGGCCAAACTGTATTATTTAAAAGGAATAGGCTATGCCAATACCGAACAATATAATGAAGCTGAAAAAGCTTATTTAAATAGCCTTAATTATAAATTTAATAAAGACACAATTTATCATCAATTAGGAGCAATTTATTTAAACAAGTTAACAAAATATAGCGAAGCTGAAAAAATATATTCCTATCTGTTAATTGATAAAGCCAATAATGAGTCTGATTATTACCATCGTGGGCTATGTTACCAACTTCTGGGTAAGCACTCAGAAGCCATTGAAGATTTTCTTCTTATTTTAAAAGACGACCCTTATAATGGAAAAATTCTATTTCAGTTAGGTAGATCATATTTGGCACTTGGACACAAAGATGTGGCGTGCGAATATTTACGGTTTGCACAACGGCAAGGTGTTAATATTAACCCTGATGATTTTGCAAAATCCTGTGAATGAGAATGCTCAGTCCATTTAATAACCTGAGTTCGGGATAAGGATGTGATTGTACCCTTTAACTTAGCTCGTCATTGTCCCGTTAAACGGGACAATCTTTCTTGGTTAACCAACCAAGGTGATAATCCTCAAATAGTGTGCTCGGAAGAGCCCAGAGATTACCGAGTCTTACCTGCCCTACGTACAACTTCGGGAGGCAGGCGCTCGATAATGACGATGATTATGACACTTACCTAGATGATAGGTTATTAGAAATAGATGTGAAACAAGTTCAGCATGACTTTTTACTCCTTAGGCAAAAACACTTCGGCCATCATACAACGAGCACTGCCACCACCCAGTGCTTCAATGGTATCCAACGAGCTATGCACAATGGGGCAATGGCGTTCAATTTGCTTAATTTGCTCAGGCGTAAGACTGGTATAGGCTGCTGTTGACATAATAAGGTAAGGTTGGTTATCTACCCCTAGCACTTGCAGCATATTGCCGGCAAACCTATTGACTTGGTCTTCGGTAATTTCAACCACCTCCTTTCCTGAGGTCTTTAGAACATTTATCGTATTTTTTCGTTCAGGTTCGGCATCAATACTATCGGCACAAATAACAGCAAACTTATCGGCCACGCACATCATTACATTGGTATGGTAAATGGGTAAACGCACCCCATTTACCGTTTGGTTTGAACGGAACGAAACCGCTTTGTAGCCAAATTGTTCGCAAAAAATAGCTAGTATTTCGGGGTGTGTGCGCTCCGATATGGCCGCATAGGCTAGTTTATTTTCACGATCTAAAATAAGGCTGCCCGTGCCCTCCAAATTTTTTCCTTGACTCTCGCACCGGCTTAAATCAATAGTATTTTTAATCGTAAAGCCTTGAGCAACCAGCGCATCTAAAACATCCCTCCTGCGCTCGAATCGCCTATTTTCGGCAAACATGGGGTATAAACCTACGGTGCCATCTGCATGAAACGACACCCAGTTATTAGGAAAAATAGAATCAGGTGTTGATGGCTCAATAGTGTCTTCAATTACAGTTACATTAACTCCAATAGCTTTTAGTTTACCTACATAATCATCAAACTCTTTGAGGGCATTCTCCTGAATTTGGCTGACATCGAGCCCATCCAGCACTTGTTGGTAATAATTATTAACCGCAGTCTGCTCATTCATACGAAAAGCAA
Source organism: uncultured Roseivirgaceae bacterium (assembly GCA_964654735.1). GTDB lineage: Bacteria > Bacteroidota > Bacteroidia > Cytophagales > Cyclobacteriaceae > JAKISE01. The sequence goes on from CAZZML010000056.1 coordinate 10,227, forward strand.
TCGGGCGAATCATTAAGATGTTATTAGTAATTTGCTTTGCCATTGTTGTTAAGATGTTAGATTAATAGACTTCAGACTCAAGATAACATTCCACTCGAAACTTCGAACTCTTAACTTTAAACTTCTTTTACTCTCTTACCAAAGGTAGTGTTGAGCATCGAAAAAGGCCTTCCATTTTAGCAATTTCATCATATTCTACTTCTTCAACGGTAAAGCCAAACTCTCTCAATTTTTTATTAAGTCGGGTAAATGATTTTTCTGAAATAATAACGGTTGGACTAATTGAAAATATATTCGAGTTCATCTCATACATTTCGTCACGGGTAATTTGAATCAAGTTTTTAGTACCAAAATAATCTTCAATCTTTTGATAGTCAGATTCGTATTTAAACCCTTCTTTAAATACGATGGCTTTATCAGTACCAATAGGCTGAAAAATGCAATCTAAATGCAGCGCATTCTGTCTTGGATCGTCATCTGATTTTTTAAGCTCCACTGCTATAACCTTACAGTTGGTAAAATTTTCTTTCAAAAACTCAATACCCGCTTCATTGGTTCTGCTAACAACATATTTATTAAAATCGGGTTGTTTGGAGTATCCAACAAATAGAGCCTCGTTCCAAGGTATAACATCTCCTCCTTCAAATCGAATTTCTTCGGGCACTCTTAAAATATTTTCAGCAGGAATTTGCGCAATAATAGGAGCAAGGGCATCTACCTCTTTTCTTCTACCCAAAGTAATATTAGGCACCACAAAAATTTCATCTAATACAAACCCAATATCACGTGCAAAAATTTGGTTTAAGCCTTTGATATTATCAGGCTCCAGGATTTCCACATCATATTTTTGAATGGCCTTTTTAAGGCTACTCATCTGATTTAACACAGCTTCCTGAGCAGGAAAACTGCCATTTAAGATATGCTCTTTCGATTTAGGGTCGTTTACTTTGGCAAGAGCTGGTACGCCTCCAAAATCGTTTGCCAACCCTAACACTACTTTGCGCAATCGGGCAGTCTCATTCTTAATACTTGGCTTAATCACTATTGGTATTTATTAGGCTGCAAAGCTACTTGTATAAGACTAAATTCAAAATAATTTTCATCTTGATTTAACCTGAATAATTCATGAATAATCTATTACGCATTCCAATTGCCAACCATTCAAGCACTTGCTCGAATTTTGGTGCTCGATGTAGCTCGCTACATCTCCGTTCCAAAACCCTGTG
>CAZZML010000057.1:0-11399 GCA_964654735.1 uncultured Roseivirgaceae bacterium
TATTCAGTTATGCTACGAGGCCAATAAAATATAATTTAAAAATCTCCGTTATCTAACGGACTGCAAATGTAGTATTTTTTTTAAAAGCACTATATTTGCGAGCGAAATTTTAAGGGTAATAATGTAATTAATAGCGGATTCTTGATTTCAAGTATTCTGACAAGCAAATAAATATATGAAACACGCATTTTTTGTAATTGTTTTAATGAGTTTAAGTGGATCTATCGTTGCGCAAGATAATGATACGACTAGTAACGATTCAAAAGAATCAACGGCTTATCGATACACCCCAAGCCCTGATTTTCCTGGGGCACTAGTAATTGATTACGGTATTAATTATTTTGATAAAAATAGCCCCATAATGGACACCGATCCTTGGAAATCTCCAACTCTTAATGTGTATTATATGTATGCTTTCAGAATTGGAGAAGAGTCTCGTTTGTCCTTTAACATTGGGGCAGGAGTTGGAAGTGAAAAATACACATTTAAGGCACCTGTTACTTTTACCGACTCACTTTCAATCACTGTTGTTGACTCGATTGTAAATGTGCCCTATTTTAACAATATAAGCTCCCTTAAAAAATCGCAGATGGTAATTAATTACATCGACATTCCAATGGAGATCAGAATTCATTCTCGCAAAAATGACCATAAGAGAGCCTTTTATATAGCTATTGGTGGCAAAATTGGGTTTCGATTTGCTGGAAAAACCAAAGTGGTTTATTCGGAATTTGGTAGTAAGAAAAAATTCAAAGACCTCTACAATTTTAATGTAAATGCTGTAAGATATGGCGCTACTGCCAGAATTGGTTATGGCCCCATTAATTTTTGGGGTTATCTAGGCCTCAATGATTTTTTTACGGGAAACAAAACCGCTGGTATAAGAAACCCTAATACGTTCTCCTTTGGGTTGTCACTTTCAACGTTTTAATAACCTATCATATAACTAAAGCCCAATCATCGTCATTATCGAGCGCCCGCCTCCCGAAGTTGTACGGAGGGCAGGTAAGACTCGATAATCTCTGGGCTCTACCGAGCCCAATTCTACTACTTTTCCAAAAGTCAGAGGGTGACTACTTCAATTTGGTAAGTAAGTCGCCCTCTGACTACGTAAGGGCAAGTTATCAAAATAGATAAAGGGGCTTGCCCATGGAGGAACTGAGTTCGACCTAAGGAATGCTGTCAGAAAATAAAATAGTAGGTGAGATTTTGGAAATAAAAAGTGAAAAAATAGTGAATTATTCCCCAGTAAACTTAGCCTTACGTTTTTCTAAAAACGCACTAACCCCTTCTTTATAATCGTGAGAGGTGCCGGCAATTTCTTGGCAATATTTTTCATACTCCAACATGGCTTTTAAATCACTATTTCCAGATTTATTAAGCATCTTTTTCATTAAGCCAATGGCCTTGGTGGGCGCATTTTTATAATAGTCCGTATAGGGTTTTACTGCTTCATCTAATTCAGCTAACGGTACTGATTTATTGGCAATGCCTAATTCAACTGCTTCCTTTCCATATACTCTGCTGCCCATAGTAGCTAATTCAAACGCCTTAGAAGAGCCTACTAATCGAGGTAAAAAATAGGAAGAACCAGAATCCATTACTAGTCCAATATTTACAAACACTTCCACTAAAAATGTTTCTTCGGCCATTACCAAAATATCACTAGCCAACGCCAAAGAACAACCTGCTCCTGCAGCAACGCCATTTAATCTACAAATAATTGGCTTGGGCATATTTCGCATTAAGCTAATTAATGGGTTATACCTTTTTTCAAGTGAAGCCGAAAATGATCTTTTTTGATCTCCAACAGCGGCCTTTAAATCCTGACCTGAACAAAATGCCTTTCCTTCTCCTGTAAAAACGACTACGCGAGTGGCCTCATCCTTCGTTGCCTTTTTAAAGGCATCTTGGAGTTCGTATGTTATTTCATCGTTTAAAGCATTATACACATCAGGTCGATTTAGCGTAATAGTGGTTACACCATCTGTGGTATCGTATTTTATAAATTCAAACATGTTTTCTACACTATATAAATTATTAAAGAAACAAAACTAACGAAAATGCCTAAGACAAATCCTACATACACTTGGGTAGGTGAATGAGCATTTAATCTCAATCTAGCACTTAAGATTATGGCTCCCATTAAAAATAAGATGGGAAGCATTACTTCAAAATAAGCAAGTTGGATTTGTTGATTAAGCCCCATCAAAAAACCGATAAAGCCCCCAATACCTATTCCGTGCAGGCTAATTTTCCAGAAAATAGTAATAATCCCTGTTAGCAAAATGAGCACGGTAGAAATGCCCAAGTAAACAGAAATCATTTCACCCAATTCTAATTTAGAGGAAAACATATAGGCAGTAACGCCATACATTACAGCCGTATAAATCATTGGGGTTAATCGCTCTTCTCTTCTCTCCAAAGAAATAGAAGAAATACTCCCCGACATTTTTAAGATATAAAGGCTTAGCACCGGAATAATGAAGGTGGTAATAAAAATCAAACTCACCAATACAATTCCACTGGTAAATTGAAACCCAATGGGCATAATACTATACGGGCTTATAAATAGTAAAATGGCAAATAAATAAGTGCTCATCAGTAAAGGATGCAACACATACGAAATAATGTTAGCAACCCGATTCGTCACAGAAGCTCTTTTCGTAACCGGGCAACGGGCAGCCCAAGCTGTTCTCTGTATTTTGCTACTGTTCTCCGAGCAATGGTATAGCCTTTTTCTCTGAGCAACCCTTCCAGCTTATCATCAGATAATGGTTTAGATTTATCTTCCCCATCAATCAGCTTTTTAAGCTCATTTTTTACTTCTCGGCTACTTACGTCTTCTCCAGAATCAGTCGCAATACCTTCGGAAAAGAAATATTTGAGCATAAACGTGCCAAATTCTGTTTGAATGGATTTACTATTTGCCACACGGCTTACGGTAGATATATCCATATCAATTTTCTCCGCAATATCTTTTAGAATCATGGGCCTGAGTTTACTCTCATCTCCGGTTAAAAAATACTCGTACTGGTAATCAACAATGGTGCGCATTGTTTTTAGCAAAGTCTGTTGGCGTTGCCTAATCGCATCGATAAACCATTTGGCCGAATCCAATTTTTGCTTAACAAATGAAACTGTCTCTTTTAATTTTTTATCTTTCTTATCACTTTTAGCATAGGCTTCGAACATATCCGAGTAAGAAGAGCTTACCTTAAGTTCAGGTGCATTTCTTGAGTTTAGGGCAATCTCCAATTCTCCATCATTATTAGTTAGAATAAAATCAGGAATAATGTATTGCGTTTTTACCAATCCGGTTGAAGTGCCTCCTGGTTTTGGGTTTAGCTTGGTGATGATTTCAATGGCGGGCTTTATATCTTCCTCATCTTCGAGGTCAAGTTTTTTAATAATTTTAGCATAATGCTTTTTGGTAAATTCATCAAAGCACCGGTCGATAATATCATAAGCTAATCGTGTATTTGGGTTTTGCTCATGAAGCCGTTCTAATTGTATAAGCAAGCATTCTTGCAAATTTCGAGCACCTATTCCTGGTGGATCAAAATCCTGAATTTTGAAGAGGATTTCTTCCAGTTCATCTTCATCGGTTTCTACATTTTGAGCAAATACCAAATCGTTGATAATAGCCTCCATATCTCTACGGATGTAGCCATCGCTTTCGATACTACCTATGAGCTGTTCTCCTATCTTAATTTGGCGTTCATCCAGCTTTAGGTACCCAAGTTGGGCTAGTAATTGCTCATTTAAAGTAGCTGAAGTGGAAATAGGCATTTCCTTATCTTCAAACGCTTCCCCATCGCCTTGCATTTTGTAACCTCCAAAATCATCGTCACGCAAATAATCTTCTACGTTAATCTCATCTTCCGGTTTTACCTCTTCCTCTTTCTTTTCTTCAAAATCAGTATCGGCAGAATCTTCTTGGGTTTGAAGCGGAGCTTCCTCCTCTTCTCCTTCTTCCAAAGCGGGGTTTACTTCTAACTCTTCTTCAATACGAGATTCCAACTCTGCTGTAGGTACTTGTAATAGCTTAATAAACTGAATCTGCTGTGGGCTCAGCTTCTGGCCTAAGGTTTGGGAAAGGGTTAGTTTTTGCATTTAAAAAATTAGTTGTTCAAAAATAGGAGGTTTTTCTTCACTCCATACAATTTTGATGCCTTAAAATGTGCCACATTCATTAGGTTTCATTGAATTATCAGTTAAAAAGTAGTTTTTTTGCAGTTGGTTAAATTATTAAAGTACTAATATCAAATTAAAAACAAAAACACAAAATCATTTTATTTAATTAACACTCTCATAATGCTTAAATGATAGAATGTTTGAATAAGTGGATGTATTTCAAAACGCATTTATTCTTTCATTATATCATTCTCCCATTAATAATGTTGTTTAAAACTTGAATTGAAATTGTGTTCCAGAAATTGTTTAGTTAAAAAAGCACATTAGAATCATGCAACGCATTAAAATTAAGGAACTGCTTACAGGTGAAAAACTTGGACAGCAAGTAAAAGTGATGGGATGGGTACGAACCTTTAGAAGCAACCGATTTGTTGCCCTAAATGATGGCTCTACCTCTAATAACATACAAGCCGTTGTTGATTTTGAAAATTTTGAGGAAGCCTTATTAAAGCGAATTACTACAGGTGCCAGTGTAAGTATTACAGGAGAGCTTGTTGAGTCGCAAGGTAAAGGGCAAGCCTATGAAATTCTGGTTAGCTCTCTGGAAATTCTAGGAGATAGCGACCCAGATGAATACCCTCTACAACCTAAAAAGCATAGCCTAGAGTTTTTAAGAGATATTGCGCATCTAAGGGTGAGAACGAACACATTTGGAGCTATTTATCGTATTCGTCATCAAATGATTTATGCCGTGCATACCTTCTTTCATACTAAAGGATTTGTAAATGTGCACACACCAATCATTACTGGTTCCGATGCTGAGGGAGCAGGTGAGATGTTTCGAGTAACTTCGTTAGATTTAGAAAACCCTCCTAAAACAGAAGATGGTAAAATTGATGACAGTAAAGATTTTTTTGGGCACGAAACTAACCTTACCGTTTCTGGTCAATTAGAAGGAGAAACTGCGGCCATGGCCTTAGGTGAAATTTACACGTTTGGCCCAACCTTTAGAGCTGAAAATTCCAATACCAGTCGTCATTTAGCTGAATTTTGGATGATAGAACCAGAAATGGCCTTTTGCGACTTACAAGGTAATATGGATTTAGCTGAAGAATTTGTTAAATATTTGGTAAGCTACGCCTTAGAAAACTGTAAAGAAGACCTCGCTTTGCTCGATAAACGAGCAGCAGATGAGGATAAATCGAAGCCTCAAATCGAACGAAATGAAATGGGCTTAATCGAGCGATTAGAGTTTGTGTCCACCAACGATTTTGAGCGTGTAACATATACCCAAGCCATCGAAATTCTACGCAACTCGAAGCCTAACAAGAAAAAGAAATTCAAATACATCATAGAAGAATGGGGAGCTGATTTGCAATCGGAACATGAGCGTTTTTTAGTAGAGAAACATTTTAAAAAGCCCGTTACCCTTTATAACTACCCTGCCACCATTAAGGCTTTTTATATGCGTGCCAACGAAGACAATAAAACGGTGGCTGCTATGGATGTACTCTTCCCCGGTATTGGTGAAATTATTGGTGGTTCGCAACGTGAAGAACGTTTAGATAAACTAAAGGAAAAACTAGCCGAAATGAACATCGAAGAAAAAGACCTTTGGTGGTATTTGGATACTCGTAAGTTTGGCACCGCACCTCATAGTGGTTTTGGCCTCGGCTTTGAGCGTATGGTTCAGTTTATTACAGGCATGGGCAATATTAGAGATGTGATTCCATTTCCAAGAACTCCGGGCAATGCAGAGTTTTAAAGGGCTTTGTTGAAAATGTCGTTATCATTCATTTTTTTGTATTTTTAGAACATGGATGATAATCAACGAAAAGAACTCCTTGAAAAAGCTAAATTGTTTTTTAGGAATGAGATCGTAGATGCTCATATCAATATTGCATGTAAAAAAGCAGGAAAACTTTCCAATTATAATGTAAACCCTTTTTTATACAAATATTTAGCTAATTTTTTGAGGGGTGATGCCAACTCAAAAAGTATTGCAGAAGCATTGGTTTTACCAAGGGTATTAGGGTCAGCTATTAACACTTCGTTTGGAATGCGAATTCAAAAATTAATAAGCGAACTGTTTGAAGGATTTGGATCAACTACCCCAGGTATTGATATCGAATTTATTAGTGCAAGTGATGGAAGAAAAAAGTACTGCCAACTAAAGTCTGGCCCAAATACTATTAACCACGATGACGTGGAAACCATTTTTGGGCATTTTCAAGGCACTATTAACTTGGCAAGAACCAATAATTTAAACATTGGGGTTAATGATATGTTGGTTGGTGTTATTTATGGAGAAGAAGCGGAATTGAGCTCTCATTATAAAAGAATCAATGAGCAATATCCAGTAATTGTTGGCAGAAAATTTTGGCACACATTAACAGGGAAAGAGAACTTTTACTTTGAACTTATTGATGCGGTTGGAGAAGTAGCCCTCGAGTTTGGTGGAACCAAAGTATTAGAAGAAACCATCGACTCCTTATCGAAAGATATTGAAGCTAAGTTATCATGATTTCTCTGATAGAAGTTATTTAAAAATTTTACTACTGAAAAGCCAATTTCCTTTGCCAAATTTACAGGCACTGCATTGCCGATTTGTTTATATTGTTGAGAAACAGAACCTTCAAACGTCCAATCATCAGGAAAAGTTTGAATTCTGGCATACTCTCTTACTGTAAAAGGTCTGGTTTCCTCTGGATGGCACCTTTCCGTTTGTTTTTGGGCCGGGCTACATGTGAGCGTTAAACACGGCTCATCCCAACCAATTCTGCGTGCCATTCCTGTTTTACCTCCTCCCAAGTAAAAACTCTTTTGCATATATTCTTTCTGAACATCTAATGGTAAATCTCTCCAATATCCTTTTGGAGGAATCAAATCAAGCACTTTCTTTTTATGATCGGGGTAATTGGTGCCTTTCGATTCTGGTACATCCGAATCATACAATTCTCCTTTCTTCAAGGCTTCACTCAGATTGTAAACCTTATCGAAAGGTAATGGATAGCTATATTTTATGTCAATATCTTTTCTAATACCAACCAAAATTAAGCGTTCCCTTTTTTGAGGCACATTATAATTTATTGCTTTTAATACTTGAACCGGAGACACAACATTATAGCCAATTTCATCTAAAATAGAGATCATACCTTCTAAAGTCTTTCCATTCTCATGGCTCAACAAACCCCTAACATTTTCTCCAATGCAAATAGGAGGCTTAACCTCTTTAACAACTCGTGCAAATTCATAAAATAAGGTGCCTCTTGCATCTTTTAACCCTAGCTTTTTGCCAGCGTAACTAAACGCCTGGCACGGAAAACCTCCAGTTACAATATCAACTTTATCCTCATATTTTGAAAAATCAAAATTTTTAATGTCTCCTTCCAATACATTCCATTGAGGTCTGTTTTTTCTTAGAGTTTGGCAAGCCCACTTGTCAATTTCATTTAATGCCGCACATGTTATTCCTGCTTTTTCAAGACCAATGGCAAGACCTCCTGCACCCGCAAACAATTCAAGTACAGAATAATTATTATCTGGTTTTACAAAGTTGCCTTTGCTTTCATTTGGTACCAATTTACGAAACTCAGGAAATATTTGAAGTTGCTCTTTTTTATACATCCTATAATTACTCATAGGCTCTCGTACAGCACAAAGCTTTCCATCTCTATCCCACCTACGCAATGTTTCTGAGTTTTTTCCTAATATATCAGCAACTTCAGAAATTGAGTAATAGTCTTTCATAACCAAATTATACAACATTATACATGGTTACAATTATACTATAAATAAAAACAATAGAAAACTCAACAAAAATATTATTTGAAAGTAATATAGAATCTAAGCAAAATAAGATTCCAACTCTTCTTACTCCAAAAAATCTTGCAGAAGGAGACTGATTTTACCTGTTTCAATTAAAAAACCATCATGGCCATACAAGGAGTCTATTAATTCAAATTTTCCCTTTTCTAAATTTTGAGCAAGTATTTTTTGCTCTATGTAAGAAAAAAGCAAGTCAGTTTTTATACCAATTACCAATGTATTTGATGTTACCTGTTTAAGTACTTTTCGTATAGCTTTTCTGTTTCTTCCAACATTATGGCTATCCATAGCTTTGGTTAAATACCAATAGGAATGAGCGGTAAATCTATTACATAGTTTTTCGCCTTGGTAGTTTTGGTAACTATCTGCCATAAATCCATCTATTTTATCCTCCGTATCTGTCTGTTTTTTTCGATAAATGGTTGCGTTTCTATACGAAAGCATTGCTATTGCACGTGCAGCTTTCAATCCTTTTCTACCGGCTCCATCATCTTTGTTGTACAATGTTTGGTCTGCTTGCATAGCTAACCTTTGTGCCGAATTAAAAGCTATTCCCCAAGCCGAGTGCCTCATATTTGCAGCAATAAGACAACTATTTTTAAACAAAGAAGGGTTCATTACATTCCATTCTAATAGTTGCTGTCCTCCCATAGAACCTCCAATTCCCAGATAAATACTTTCTATACCTAACTCTGCCCTTAAAAGTTCGTGCACATGTATCATATCTCTAATGGTAATTAAGGGAAAATCCATGCCATATTTTTTACCGGTAGCAGGATCAATACTATCCGGCCCGGTGGTGCCATAACATGACCCCAATATATTAGCACATACAATAAAATACCGGCTTGGGTTAAGAAGGTAATTTTCACCAATTAACCCCGGCCACCATTCCAATGGATTTGCATTTGCCGTGAGGGCATGAAACACCCATATCACATTATCTTTACCATCTGATAATGAACCATGTGTTGTGTAGGCAACCTCCAGTTTAGGGAGCGTGCTGCCACACTCCAAACTAAACGGTTGGTTATGAACTAGAATGGAAACCTTAGTCATATCATTAAACTTTAGTAAAGGCTGCTTCTAAATCTGTTTTAATATCATCTATATGCTCTATTCCTAACGAAATTCTTAAAAGATTTGGCAAAACACCTGCTGACAATTGCTCTTTGTCAGACAATTGCTGATGGGTAGTTGCAGCAGGCTGAATAATAAGCGTTTTAGCATCTCCAACATTCGCCAAATGACTCACCAGTTTTAGGCTGTCTATAAAAATAGCAGCATCCTCTTTTTTTCCTTTTAAGGTAAACGAAAGTACGCCACCAAAGCCTCTTTTAAAATACTTTTTAGCCAAAGTATTATACGGGCTGCTTTTTAGTCCGGGGTAATTTACGCTTTCTACTTGAGGATGTTTTTCTAACCATTCTGCTAATTTTTGTGCATTTTCCACTGTTCTTTCTACCCTTAATGATAAAGTTTCTAACCCTTGAATTAACTGAAACGAATTAAAAGGACTCAAAGCAGGGCCAAAATCACGTAAGCCTTCAACTCTTGCTCTAATGGCAAAAGCTATATTAGGAAGCCCTAATGGATTATCAAACCCAAATGTTTTCCAAAAATTTAGTCCGTGGTAACCCTCCGAAGGCTCAGAAAATTCAGGGAATTTCCCATTTCCCCAGTTATAGTTTCCGCTATCAACAATTATACCCCCAATTGTAGTTCCGTGGCCTCCAATCCACTTGGTAGCAGAGGCTACAACAACTGCGGCTCCATGTTCTATAGGTCTGAAAAGATAACCTGCTGCACCAAAGGTATTATCAACAATTAAGGGGATATCGTGCTCTTTGGCAAGTATAGCTATAGCATCAAAATCAGGCACGTTAAATCCGGGGTTACCAATGGTTTCAAGGTAAATTGCCTTCGTATTTGCATCAATAAGTTTGGAAAACTCCTCTACTTTATCACTTTCTGCAAAACGCACTTCTATACCCAACCTTTTAAAAGCTACTTTAAACTGGTTATAAGTACCCCCGTACAAAAAGGAGGTTGATACAAAATTATCTCCTGCCGATAAGATATTATTAAGCGCAATAAATTGTGCTGCCTGGCCAGAACCAACAGCCAAAGCCGCCACTCCTCCTTCTAAAGCTGCTACACGTTGCTCAAAAACATCGGTTGTAGGATTCATTATTCTGGTATAAATATTACCAAACTCTTTAAGTGCAAAAAGATTAGCTCCGTGCTCGGCATTTTTAAAGGTAAATGATGAAGTTTGGTAAATAGGCACTGCTCTTGAACGAGAGCTTTCTTCAACATTTTCGTAGCCTGCATGTAGCTGTAAGGTTTCAAATTTTAATGTGTTACTCATAATAATTTTTTGTTTAATTGTTAAAAAGGAAATTAATAGGTGTTTTGTTTGTCAGGTTATCATTAACAGGGCAACGATCTTCAATTTGAGATAGCCATTGCTCTTTTGTTGTTTTATCAAGCTGTGTGGTAGTTTTTAAATTTACTTTTATACTGGTATAGCCTGCACGCTCTGCAGAGGAAACGCCAAATAATCTATTGGGGTTTAAATAACCTTCAATATCAACTTTTAGGTCATTTAAGGCAATGTCAAGTTCTTTGGCAACAATATGAGCCACTACATTAATACATCCAGCATATCCTGCAAGAATATATTCTACCGGATTTGGAGCTACATCTGTACCTCCAAGTTCTGCTGGTTCATCAACCGTCAGGGTAAATCCTCGTACCTGAATATTTGTTTTGGCGGGGGATTCACTGGTTGAGTTAATCGAAAATTTTAAATTGTTAGACATAATACTATTTGTTATTTTAATTGTGCAATTTAAGATTGAGCGGCATTAAGTTTACTTATTGTATAACCTGCCGGAAAACGAATTGATTTTTTGCTATAGACATCTATATCTTCCTACACATTTTAATGTAAGAATAAACCTATTAGCAAGCTAAGAACCTTACTTAAAAGTGTGCCTTAGCAGCAACTACAGCAACACATACTATAACATGTGTGCTTTAAAGAAGAAATGGGGGTATCGCTATGCGATAGGCCAATGTTTTGGCAAAAAGCTAAAATCCGTGCTTGGTGTTGAATTGATTTTTTCATTATAAACAACTTATATTCTCCCGTGCCTATCACTCGATAAACTTTCTCTGGGATCAGGATTTAGCACCTTTTCTGTTCCTAAATTCGGAATCAGAGTGGTTGCTAGCACTTCTTAGAGCCTGCCTCTCCATGCTTCTTTATAAATTGGAAACTCTTGAACGAGTATCTAATTGAAGATGCAAACCTAAATATTGTCTGTAATGTTTCCAAATAAGTTCAAGACTTATTTTTATCACGCTAATTATGGGTTTAGCCTGATTAATTCATGAATATTTGTTATGAGCATTTTAAGTGTCTGCCA
>CAZZML010000058.1:0-11385 GCA_964654735.1 uncultured Roseivirgaceae bacterium
CAGACACTTAAAATGCTCATAACAAATATTCATGAATTAATCAGGTTAGATAGTTAGATATGAGTAATTGGTTGTTTTTAACAGAGCCCGAAATACTAAAAGAAATCGGAACCAGACTGAAAAAAATAAGGGTTCAGCATAACCTGACACAAAAAGAATTAAGTCAAGAAGTGGGGCTTAGTGTCACAACCATTAGTCTTATCGAAAAGGGGAAATCTACATCAGTTGAAAGTTTAATTAGGATTTTAATAAGATTAAACCAAATCAAAGACCTTGAATCAGTATTTCGTGTTGGAGAAAATTTAGAGTTAAAATTAAAATTTGAAAAAGCAAAATTGAAATCCGAAAGAAAACGTGCCTCTAAAAAAATAAAATTGCGATGATAGTACAAGTAAAATTGTATAATGAAGAATTAGGTACTGTTGAATGGAATAGCACTAAAGGCAGTGCTACTTTTCAGTACAGTGAGAAGGCTTTAAGAAATGGAATAGAACCTTCTCCTATATTAATGCCGAAAGAAGAGAAAACATTCGAAACAAATAGAGACAATAAAAACTTTCATAATTTACCTTATTTATTATCAGATTCAATGCCTGATGATTTTGGTAGTGCAATGATGAAAGAATGGTTAAAGCAAAGGAATATTTCAATAGCCACTATAAAAGGCACAATGGTAAATTTATGGTAAATTTCATTTTTGTTGACAAAGCTAGCCCACATTCTGACACACCAAAAGCTTACGGCATAAACCCTCAACCCTTCCCACAAGGTCATTTATTCCGTTTCCTTTTGGTTTAGTCAGCCTGTTTAGCTCATTTGCGGCCTAACAAAATAAAATCCTGAAAACTTGAGCTCCCTGCTTTATTTTCCAGCCCCCACATATTTTCTTTTGAGCCTCAACAAATCCTTGGCAATTGCTCACCCACCTGCATATTAACCACACGCTTGCCCCCAATTTTACTGGTAAGTACTACTTTAGAGGGGTGATCGTTTACTACCTCACCAATAATTGCCGCTTGGTTTCCATATTCTAAAGATTGTAGCTTGCCAAGATATGCCTCAGCTTTAGAAGCGTTAACAAAAGCAATAAAAATGCCTTCGTTGGCAACATAAAGCGGGTCTAGTCCCAAAATTTCGCACGCACTATCTACCCTGGCATCTATTGGTATATCATTATGATGAATATTGATTCCCATATTTATATCACGTGCAATTTCGTTTAGGGTGGAGGCTACACCACCCCGGGTTGGGTCGCGCATTAGGTGAATATCTGCACCAAACTCATCTAATAAATCTTTAATGGTGTGGTTTAAATTGCAAGTATCGCTTTCAATAGAAGTTTCAAATTCCAGTCCCTTACGCACCGACATAATGGCCATGCCATGAGTAGCTACATTGCCACTAATGATAATTTTATCTCCTTCCGCAATATTTTCGGTGCTTATTTCTGCCTTGGGGTGCATTTCGCCAATGCCTGTGGTATTAATAAAAATTTTATCTCCTTTACCTCTTTCTACCACTTTGGTGTCGCCTGTAACCACAAGCGCCCCTGCTTTGTCGGCAGCCGCTTTTACTTGTACTAAAATATCCCATAGCTCAGTCATAGGTAATCCTTCTTCAATTATAAGTGCCAATGAAATGTATTTGGGCTGTGCCCCACACATAGCCACATCATTTACAGTGCCATTTACGGCAAGTTCGCCAATGTTCCCTCCCGGAAAAAACACAGGAGATATTACAAAGCTATCGGTTGAAAAGGCCACCTTATTACGAAAGCTAAGTACGGCACCATCGTGTCGGGTTTGTAATTTTTCATTGTTAAATAATGTAAAAATGGCTTTATCCAGCAATTTATTGGTAAGCAGGCCTCCCCCTCCATGGCCTAAGGTAATAATATCAAAATCCAATTGAGGCATAGGGCATTGTAAGTTCATTTTAGGCATAATAACTGGGTTTAAAAAGTGGTGTAATGGTAATAGGCAGCACAGGCACCTTCAGATGAAACCATAGGAGCCCCCTGAGGTTTTTCAGGGTCGCAGGTTTTGCCAAATGCAGGGCATTGGTAAGGTTTTTTTATTCCTTTAAGCACATCGCCTGCAATGCAAACAGGATTTTCATCTACTCTGCCAACAGGAATATCAAACTTAGTTTCGGCATCATAATTAGAAAATTCTTCTTTTAGTTTAAAGCCACTCAAAGGAATTTCACCAATGCCTCTCCAGGTGCGGTTGCTTACCTCAAATACGTTTTTAATTACCTTAATGGCTTCTTTATTTCCTCCTCTTTGAGCCACACGAGTATATTGATTTCCTACCTTGTATTCTCCTTTTTCAAGTTGCTGAACAACCATTAAAATGCCTTGAATTAAATCTAAGGGTTCAAATCCTGTTACCACTATGGGTACTTTGTATTTTTCTACAATGGGGTAATATTCTTCAAACCCCATAATGGTAAGCACATGGCCTGCCGCCAAAAAACCCTGGATTTGGTTCTCTTTATCGTCAAGAATAACTTCTATTGCCGGTGGCACCAGTACATGCGACACTAAAATAGAATAATTGGTTATACCTGATTTACTTGCCTGATATACCGATAGGGCATTGGCAGGGGCGGTGGTTTCAAATCCCACAGCAAAAAATATAACTTCTTTGTCGGGGTTATCTTTGGCAATATTTAGTGCTTCCAGCGGAGAATATAAAATTCGAACATCAGCTCCTTCGGCTTTAATTTGGAGCAGGCTTTTTTCAGACCCTGGCACCCGAAGCATATCGCCATACGAACATAAAATCACATTTTCCCGGCCGGCAAGATAAACAGCTTTATCTATTAGCTCAAGAGGGGTTACACATACAGGGCAGCCAGGGCCATGTACCATGTTTATTTCTTTGGGCAGCATATCCATAATGCCATTTTTTACCAGCCCATGTGTTTGTCCCCCACAGGTTTCCATTATTGTCCATTCTTTGGTAACATTTTTTTTTAAAAGTTCGATGTGTTTATGAACTTCCTCGGCATTGCGGTACTCGGTTAGGTATTTCATTTTTTAACAGGTTTTAAAGCCAATTGGGTTTAGTGGTTTCATTCTTTTTAGTTTGCTGTTTTCTATAATTAATATCCGTCTATAAACTCTCCGTGCCAAGGTTTGTGTCTTCACAAACCTTCATTTTTGGATAGACACTAATTAATGCTCGATACTATGCACACAACCTCATAATGTGTTTTCTTCTTTACTACACTGCATGTAAAATGCCAGTTGACCAAAGGAGATACTCTCATCATTAGGAGACAATTGTTTATGAAAAAACAACTTAAAATCTTTTTTAAGCAACGATATCATCATATCTACCAATAACTCATTTTGAAACACACCACCACTAAAAGCAATATGTACGATTGCGTTTTTAAGGGCAACTCTCCTTACCAAATCTACTAAAGAAATATGGAAAGCGTAAGCGATTTTGTCAGGCTTCGTGCCTTTTTTTAAATCTTGAAGAATGGCTTCTATTAAATAAATGGCTTTGTTTGCAGGCAGCTCATTAGTAAAACTAAAATAGGAGTAGGATATATTGGGTTGATTGGATGTACTATAATTTTTAGCCAGGTTTTCCAGTTGAATGGCAGCTTCTCCTTCGTAACTTGTTACGTTAATATTTAATAGGAGGGAAGCAACCGCATCGAATAGCCTCCCCATACTTGAAGTTGATAAGTTCGCCTCCTTATTTTGTAGTATTTTTTGATAAATATTCCATTCTTGAACGGTAAATTTTGGTTGGAGGAATTCGGTTGAGCCTTTTATTGAATGGCTACTACACAAAGCGGATATTCGAGGTTCTTTCGGCATTTTGTTGCCTAAAATAAAGGGGAAGTAACCAATGTGATCAATCCGATTTATTGCCTTTTTAGTATAAACAAAGAATTCGCCTCCCCAAATTTGATGGTCATCACCCAAACCCGTGCCATCCCAAATAACTCCTAATATTGGTTCTGTTGTTTTTATTAAATCATTCTCTGCTAGTACGGCTGCAAAATGTGCTTTATGGTGTTGTATTTTATAAATTGGTAAATTTTGTTCTTCGGCATATTCTTCTCCCCATTCGGTAGTAAAATAGGCCGGGTGCTTATCGCTTAGAATAACATCGGGTTTGCATTCCAAAATGCTTTGCATGTACCCTATGGTATGGATATACTCATTTTGCGTGAGGTAATTATCCATATCACCTAAGTACTGACTTATGTAAACTCGATTTTTAGTAAGCAATGAAAAAGAGCTTTTCATTTGAGCACCTGTAGCTAGTATGGTTTTATCGATTGCCTTAAAAATAGAGTTATCATAGCTAGGGGCTAAACCTCGAGATCTGCGATGAATGATTCGTTGGTTGTGTTTTGCTGTAAATGAAATTACAGAGTCATCTTGTGGAATAAGAATATCTCGGTTATGCATTAATATACCATCAGCAATGATGGTTAACTCCTTTATGGCTGCATCATCGTTATAAATAATAGGCGATCCACTAACATTGGCACTGGTTGCAATTACGGGTTTTTTAAACTTAGCTAATATCAATTGGTATAATGGGGCGTAAGGAATCATACACCCAATTCGGTTAAGACCAGAGGCAATCTGATCTGTAAGTAACGATTGCTTTACTGTCTCTTTTTTTTGTAACAAAACAATAGGAGAAACCTCGTTGGTAAGGGCTTCTTTTTCTTCGGTATTAATTTTAAACTCATGGTTAAGCTGCTCAAACCCCAGATACATAACCGCAAAAGGTTTAGTAGGGCGGTGTTTCCTCTCTCTTAGTGTTTTAATAGCCTGCGCATTAGTAGCATCGCATACTAACAGGTAGCCGCCAATTCCTTTAATGGCAATAATTTGTCCCTTTTTTAACTGTTCAACAACTTTTTCAATTATTTCTTCATTTGTTGGTTTGGCAACCGTTTTCTTATTTGAGTTTAAATAAACAAACTCTAAGGTTATGCCGCAGGCTTTACACGAATTGGTTTGAGAATAGTAACGCCTGTTTAAAGGATTGTTATATTCCTTTTTGCAAGATGGGCACATAACAAACTTATCCATTGTAGTTGTATGCCTGTCGTACGGCATTTTTTTTGTAATGGAATACCGTGGGCCGCAATACGTACAGGTGATAAAAGGATATTGAAACCTTCTGTTTTTAATATTTCGCAACTCTTTTCTACAAGTTGGGCATAAAGCAAAATCAGGAGTAAGAGGCATACTTGGATAACCCGATTCATTACTTTTAATTATTTCTAACTTATTATAATTGCTTGAACCAGCCTTTATAAGGCTATGGTTTTGAATCCGCGCATTTGAGGGAGCTAGATGTAGAATTTTTTTATAGAATTTTTTCGCTGTTTTTTCAGTAGCATTAAACTGGATATGCACCCCGTCAAGGCCATTGTTTATCCATCCTTTGAGCTTAAACTCTGTGGCTAGTTTATACACAAAAGGCCTAAAACCTACACCTTGTACTATGCCGGTAATATGAATATGGTAGGTGTTCATTAATGGCAATATAGTGAATTCAGTAAACAATAATCTGCACCCATAACACTCTTTGTTTAAGTAACCTGTGACTGCTTTACTAACTAAAAATATGTGTACTTTATGTACCAGTCGTACTCAATGCCTATTTGCCCCTCTTATTTAGATATAATGCAATAAAATATTTGTATTTTTGATTTGTTTTGAGTAATAGTGAAATGACAACAAAGACTATAACAATAGATTTTCCTTCTGATATTTTATTAGCACTTAATAAAAATGAACATGAATTTAAGAAGGATATTAAGATTTCTTTAGCAATGCGATTGTATCAACTTAAAAAATTAACTATTGGCAAGGCTGCACAGTTATCAGGTTTATCTCGATTTGAATTTGAGACACTGTTATCTGATAATGGCATTTCTATTTCAAACCTTAACCTTGATGATGTACTTGGTGACATGCAAAAGTTGAAGTAGTATGAAAAAAGGAGTTGTTATTGCGGATTCAGGCCCGATAATTTCTTTGGTTCTGGTAAATAGATTAGATATTCTTGATGCAATATTTAGCGATATAAGGATACCGCAAGCAGTTTGGGAGGAGATTACGGCTAATCCATCATTGCCTTTTTTTAATAAATTAAGTACGTATTTTAAGGATAAAACGCTAAACATTAAGGGCTTTAATGAACTAACTTTTATAATGGGTTATGGCGAATCTGAATCTGTAATACTTTATAACGAACTTCAAGCAGATTTTTTATTAATAGATGATAAGAAGGCAAGAAATATAGCTGAGAATTTTGGGATAACCTGTATTGGTACTTTAGGTTTATTGGCTATTGCAAAGGATAAAGGAGTGATAGAAGAATTAAAGCCAATTTTTGAAAAGTTTATTGCAAACAAGCGATTTTACTCATTAAATTTATTGAATTCAATTTTGATTAAAAAGAAAGAACCCATCATTAGCATTTAGTACAGTAATGACGATTTACCTATGAATCTGTTTAGCTAATTCAAATATTTTATCAATTACAACAGGAATACTTTGTTCTACCTTGGGGCTTAAACCAACATGCATAGGAACAATTTCATCGATAGAAATAGTTATTAAATACAATTTAGGCACATTCCCCAAAAAGTATAAGGTTTCTATCATATCCTTTAAGCCTACATCGTGTACACTTAGGGCAGTTGGAAAATCAGAGGCAAATTTGGGTTCGGTAAGCGTAACAGTACCTGTAGGTTTGCCGTCCATGGTGGCATCTACAAATAGTATATTGGGGTACTCATCAAAATAATTCATTAGAAAAAAACCACCGGTACCACCATCTAATGCATTAAGATAGCTTGGGAGCGACATTTTTTCCAAGGCCTGTGCAATATGTACCCCAACGCCTTCATCCCCCATAAGGTAATTGCCAACTCCCATTACCAACGTATCTGCTTGTTGCGTTTTATTGCCGGAATTAACTGGCTTGGCTTCAATCATTCAAATCCTTTTTTGTATCTACTCTTTCTTTTCTTACAAACTTGAACCCCCCAAACATAGACGAAACCTCACCTCTTCCTTCGAGCCAGTCGTGGTAAAAAACCAAATAAACGTGTACAATGGAGAAAATTATTACAAACCACATTAGGATATGGTGAACCAAACGTACTAAGGCATCTCCACCAAAAAGAGGCACTATCCAGGCAAATAGCTTGGGAAACCACCAAGTTGCGTTATCGGCATATAAGGCAAACCCGGTAGCAATTTGTGCTAATACCAATACAAAAAATATAAAATAGCTAAAAGAAGCTACGGCATTATGGCCAACACTAATGTTTGAGAAATCAGAATCTTTGGGGTTTTGCAAAAGGATATCGGATTTTAATACATGACCCATATTCTTCCTCCTTTTTTTAGAAAAGGGGAAAAACACTTTCCAATTGGCATATTTATTACCCATAAAGCTCCAAAACACCCTGTACGCCAAGTTTAAAGTAAATATATAGCCGGCAGCAAAATGAATAAACCGATTGATGCCAAACCAGTACTGGTTGGTAGCCTCCGCCCCCGACATTAGTGCCGGAGGGTTTCCAATAAGGATTCCGGTAGCAATAAGGGTAATAAGGGCTAAAAAATTAACCCAGTGAAATATACGAACGGGTACTTCCCATACAAACACCCTTTTATATTCATGCGATATAGTTGTCATAAGTTTAGTTCTTTAAATTAAACATTACAGGAAGCTGTGTTTTGTACTTGCGAAATATGCTTTCCGTGTTCATCGTATAAATGAACAGCGCACGCAATACATGGGTCGAACGAATGTATGGTTCTTATGATTTCCAATGGTTGCTCAGGATCTGCCACAGGAGTACCAATTAAGGTAGATTCATAGGCAGACATTTGACCGTTAGGGTCACGAGGCGAGGCATTCCAAGTTGATGGAACTACTTGTTGATAGTTGGCAGTTTTGCCATCTTTTATTACAATCCAATGAGCCAAAGCACCACGAGGAGCTTCCATATAACCAACACCTCTTGATTCTTTTGCCCAAGTGGCAGGATCACGTTTTTCGCTATTGGCCATCCGTTCATCACCATTCTTAATGTTATTCATTAAGGTGTTATAAAATTCAGTTGTCCAGTTTGCTACCAATTGTGTTTCTAAACCACGGGCGGCCGTTCTTCCTAATGTAGAGAATAAAGCACCTACAGGAACATTTAAGGTGCTCAAGGCACTATCTACTATTTCTGTAAATTCTTCTCTGCCATGGCCGTAGCCTATTAATACCCTTGCTAAAGGACCAACTTCCATTGGTAAACCTTTCCAACGTGGAGTTTTAATAAAGCTGTACTTACCATCCATATCAATATGGTCGTAAGGAGGTTTAGGGCCTGTGTATTTAATGTTGGTTTCCCCTTCCCAAGGATGTAATCCTTCATTATCGCCTTTGGTATATTCGTACCACGATTTGTTAACAAATTCTGTAATTTCTGTACTTTCTCTATGGTCTATTGGATGAATAGTGGAAAGATCAAAGTCCTTAATTACTCCACTTGGAAATTTAAAGCTTTCTGGATCAACACTATTATAGCCCGCAGTAGGAAAATCTCCATACGACATATAGTTACCGAAGCTTCCTTTGCCAATAGCTCCCCAATCTTTATAGAAGGAGGCTATTGCCATTAAATCAGGCAAATAAACTTGTTCCACAAATTCTTTTCCATCTTGAATTAGTTGTCCAACATAGGCTAATCTTTCAGCATTTAAGCCACCTGGATCATTCGTATTAATGGCGCAAGCCATACCGCCTACTAGGTAATTAGGGTGAGGGTTTTTACCACCAAAAATGGTATGTACTTTCACTATTTCTTTTTGCCATTCAAGCGCTTCTAAATAATGGGCTACTGCTAACAGATTAATTTCAGCAGGTAATTTCATTTGTTTGTGACCCCAATAGCCGTTGGCAAAAATCCCTAGCTGCCCGCTATCTACAAATTTCTTAATTCGAGCTTTTACATCTGCAAAATAACCTGGTGAGCTTTTCGGCCATTTAGAAATGCTTTGAGCAATACGCGAAGTTTCTGCAGGGTCGGCTTTTAGCACCTGTACAACATCTACCCAATCGAGGGCGTGGAGGTGGTAAAAATGTACTACGTGATCATGCATATAAAGTACACCTTCCATAATATTACGTACCATTTCTGCATTAGGAGGAACTACAATGCCAATTGCGTCTTCAACTGCCCGTACCGAGGTAAGTGCATGCACTGTGGTACAAACCCCACAGGTACGTTGTACAAAAGCCCAAACATCCCTGGGGTCTCTTCCTTTAACTATTTCTTCTATTCCGCGTACCATGGTAGATGAACTATAGGCATCTACTATAACACCGTCTTTAATTTCTGCTTCTATTCTTAAGTGCCCTTCAATTCGTGTGATAGGATCAACTACTATTCTTTCAGCCATTATTTTTTAATTTTATTGGTTCTAACTTAACGATTAATCAACTTGTTTTTCTACGTCTTTTCCTGAATCAACCCGTTCTTTATGTTCTTTTCTTTTAGACATAGTGGAAGCAATGGCATGCCCAGCAGCAGCACCTGCTACTACACCAGCAGCTACCATGCCTACTTTATCGGCATTGGCTTCTATTCCAAAGCCCGGCACATTAGTTAGGCGTTCGTATATAGGTCCATTGTCCCAGAAGTTCTCTTCGCTACAGCCAAAACATCCATGACCTGACTGAATAGGGTAACTTACCCCGTTATTCCATTTAATTGACCCACAAGAGTTATACGTTACAGGCCCTTTACAACCTACTTTATATAAGCAGTAGCCTTTCTTTGCATTTTCGTCATCAAATTCTTCTACAAACAAACCGGCATCAAAGTAGGGTCTTCTGTAGCAGCTATCGTGTACACGTTTTGCATAAAATGCTTTGGGCCTTCCTTGTCTATCAAGTTCTGGTAACTTGCCAAAAGCAATAACATGTACAATTACACCAGCCATAACCTCACCGATAGGTGGGCAGCCAGGTACTCTTATAATAGGTTTATTGGTAATTATTTTATGAATGGGAGTGGCCTCTGTTGGATTTGGTTTAGCCGCTTGAACACAACCATTTGAAGCACAGCTACCCCAGGCAATAATAGCTTTGGCTCCATCAGCTGCTTCTTGCAATTGTTGCAAGGCCGTTTTGCCGGCAATACAGCAGTAAATACCATCTTCGCCCATGGGTACCGAGCCTTCAACACAAAGAATGTACTCTCCTTTGTATTTTTCCATGGTGGCTTTTTTTGCAGCCTCAGCCTGGTGCCCCGAAGCCGCCATTAAGGTTAGCGCATAATCCAACGAAACTTTATCGAGTATTATGTCGGCTACAATGGGGTGGTTGGTTCTGATAAATGATTCGCTACAGCAGGTACATTCCTGATAGTGCTCCCAAATAATAGGTAACCGTGGGGTGGTTTTAAGAGCTTCGGAAATTTGACCGATTGCCGATGTTTCGTACCCAAGGTAAGCTGCCATAAAGGCGGTGAATTTCATAAAATCCCTACGAGAAAATCCATTTTTAATGATACTTTCATAATAGGTGTCTGGTTTTTTTTTGCTGGTACTCATGATTATAAATGTTCTTTTCGATATATTAAGACAAAATAAAATTTGTTATTTAGAATTATTATTAATAAAGTAAGCTAATTTTTTGCACAATTTAGAATTATCTATTGTTGCATATAATGATAAAAGTCAGTTTTACTAATAAATAAATTTTCTAAATTGCTGCAATATTTAAGTAATCATAAAATTGTACTATTATGCGAACCCGAATTTTTACACTCTTTGCTTTTTTTGCATTTCTTTTACCAACTGCTGCTTTGGCACATGCCGGGCATGGTACTTTTGATGGAATTAGCTTTTGGCATTACCTTACTTCTCCATTGCACCTTATTTCGGCAATGGTAGTTTTAGGTGTTGCTGTTATTGGTGTTTGGTGCCTGATAAAAAGAAGAAGGCAAATTAGCTAAACCTGTTGGTATGCATGAATTGTCGATAGCACTTGGAATTGTAAAAATTGCTGAGGATGAGCGGCAAAAGGCAAAGGCTCAAAAGGTTGACCGGATAGAACTTGAAATTGGTGCTTTATCCGGTGTTGAGTTAGGGTCTCTTGAGTTTGTTTGGCCTATGGCAGTTAAAGATACGGCTTTGGAAAAAGCAATATATGAGGTGGATTATGTAAAAGGCAAGGCTGAATGTTTAGAGTGTGGTCAGGCATACCCCATAGAAAACCTGTTTGATAATTGCCCTACTTGCCATGGGTACTTTAAAGATATTGTTGCCGGCAAAGAACTAAGGGTGAAAGCTTTGGAAGTATCTTGAACTAATGA
>CAZZML010000059.1:0-1493 GCA_964654735.1 uncultured Roseivirgaceae bacterium
CCAAAAACTACCTGCGGATATTGAGAAGTTACGATAAGCTTAGTGAAACGACTGATTTGCAGTAGTTTGTATTAGTAATAGAAGCTCTATTGCATAATGCGGATTAAACCGCTAAGAGCGCAATGGAATCGCAAAGAACGCAGAAAATTATGGCGAACTCAGGCTTATAAGAATAATCTAATTAATTTATATGCTTTTGCTCTGCCATTGAACTACTGGCTCATTGCCTTACGAAACTTATCTTTTATCTCAAGATTGCACAAATTACCAATACTGCCCTCGTGAGTGTGAATGGGGTTTTTATCAGGAATGAAATTGCCTTCTTCAATATCTTTTCCAACTTGTTGGTACGCATCTCTAAAAGGCACTCCATCGTTCACCAACTTATTTACGGCTTCTACACTAAACACCAAATCGTACTTTGGGTCGAGGATGACCGATTCATTAACTTCTATATGAGAAAACATAAAGCTTGTAATGCTTAGGCAATCTTTTAAAGAGGTAATGGCTGGAAACAGCGACTCTTTCAATAATTGATAATCGCGGTGATAGCCTGTAGGAAGATTATTGGTAATTAAAGTGAGTTCGGTGGGTAAGGCTTGAATTTTATTACATTTAGCACGAACAAGCTCTAGCACGTCCGGATTTTTTTTATGAGGCATTATGCTGGAGCCTGTGGTAAGCTCTTTCGGGAATGAAATAAACCCGTAATTTTCGTTCATATATAAGGTAACATCCATTGCTAAGCGGCTGACGGTGCTGGCTACCGAAGCCATGGCAAAGCTCACAGCCTTTTCTAATTTACCACGGCTTAATTGGGCGGCTATTGAGTTGTATTTTAATGTATCAATTCCTAGTTCTTTAGTAGTTTGCGCTCGGTTAAGCGGAATGGAAGAGCCATAGCCTGCCCCCGATCCTAACGGGTTTTGATCTGCAATTTTATAGGCTGCGTTTAAGAAATGAATGTCATCAATAAGTAGTTCGGCATAAGCACCCAACCAAAGCCCAATGGAAGAAGGCATTGCCACCTGCATATGCGTATAACCAGGAATTAGCACCTCTTTATACTGTTCGCTCAACTCCTGAAGTTGATTAAACAAGCTTTCAACACCTTGTTTAAATGCCACAATTTCGTCTTTAAGGTAGAGGTGTAGAGCCACCAATACCTGGTCGTTTCGTGAACGGCCAGTGTGTACTTTTTTGCCGGCATCTCCGAGCTTTTGAGTGAGTTCATACTCAATTTTGGAGTGCACGTCTTCAAACTTTTCTTCGATGATAAAGGAACCGTCTTTTACTTGTTGCAATAGAACATCCAGCTCATAAATCAACTGGCTTCTTTCGGGTTCTGAAATGATACCAATGCTGCAAAGCATATTGGTGTGTGCTTTTGAGGCAAGCAAATCGTATTCTGCAATGGCAATGTCGAGGGCACGATCGTTACCAACCGTAAACTTTTCTACGGCATTTTCTATAGTGTATCCTTTATTCCAGAG
>CAZZML010000059.1:1593-11371 GCA_964654735.1 uncultured Roseivirgaceae bacterium
TACCAACCGTAAACTTTTCTACGGCATTTTCTATAGTGTATCCTTTATTCCAGAGCAAGGCAGTGCCTTGCTTCTGGCTGAGACAAGGCACTGCCTTGTCTTTGCCTTGCTTCTGGCTGAGATAAGCCTCCGCCTTGTCTTTGCCTTGCTTTTGGCTGAGATAAGCCTCCGCCTTGTCTTTGCCTTGCTTCCATTTAGATGGGTTAGCTTTTATATAGGCTGCGATATTTTTATAGGCCTCTTTGTTTGGTATTATTTTATCATGAAAAAGAGGTTGCCATTCAAACTTACCATTAAGTTTATGCGCATGCTTTGTTACTACCGATTTAAAAGAACCTACTATGGAAGAAAGGGTGTTTTCTCCTTGATTTTGAAATCGCTGTTGTCCTTTTGTTTTGTTATTTTCTTTAGCTAAAGTTACTTTATCCTTTTCTACATACGGTTTATCAATAGTTATAACCCCATGTACATGATCTGGCATTATTATAAACTCTCCTAATTTTACAAAGGGAAAATGCTGAGGGATTTCAAGCCAAAAATCATTGGCTATTTCCCCAATAGTGGACAGTTGCATTTTTTTATTGGTTATTTCTCCAAAAAAAGGCACTCTGTTTTTAGTATTAATTGTTACAAAATAACTTGCATTCCAACCATAATCCCAGTTCTGCAATCGGGTAGATGATATTTTGTATTTGTTTTTAAATTTATTTTCCATTTGTTAACTATGTTAAACCACGAGTATCATTTAGATGTCAAATATCAAGTTAAGAACTTATGACATCCCATTCAACTTTTCCAATAACTCAATATATTTTTTAATCCCATCCTCAATCTCCTCTAAATAAATAAACTCGTCAGGTGTATGCGAACGAGCCGAATCTCCAGGGCCAAGTTTGAGTGAAGGAATGCTTATTAATGACTGATCCGATAAGGTTGGAGAACCATAGGTGTGCATTCCCAAGCTAATTCCGGCCTGAATCAGAGGGTGTTCAATTTTAATTGATGATGGGTTTAAGCGTAATGATTTTGGGTTGATATTTGATTTTATATGCTGCTGAATAATTTCGAGCGTTTGGTCATTTGAATATACATCGGTGGTACGTACATCAACGGTAAAAGAGCACCGGTCGGGAATTACATTATGCTGACTGCCTGCATGTATAACAGTGGTGGTCATTTTTACCGGGCCAAGCATTTTGGATTGAACAGGAAACTCATACGATTGAATCCATTCAATATCTTTTAAAGCTTTATAAATGGCATTTTTACCTTCATTTCTAGCTGCATGCCCAGCCTTTCCATGTGCTGTACACTCCAATACCATCAGCCCTTTTTCGGCTATGGCCATATTCATTAAAGTTGGTTCACCAATGATTGCCACAGATGGAGGTGGTATCACCTTCATTATTTCTACAATTCCGTTTTCCCCAGAAATTTCTTCTTCGGCTGTGCAAGCCAAAATAATATTATAAGCTAGATTAGGCTCCTTATAAAAATGCAAAAATGTGGCTATTAAGCTCACCAGTGGCCCTCCTGCATCGTTACTACCTAACCCAAACAATTTACCATCTTCAATTATTGGTTCGAACGGAGGTTTGGTGTACCCATTATTTGGCTTAACCGTATCATGATGCGAATTAAGCATCAAGGTTTCTTTCTTCGGATCGAAATGTTTATTAACTGCCCACACATTATGTAAGCGCTGGTGTGCTTCTACTCCTTCATTTTTAAAAAAGTTAAAGAGAATAGCTGCTGTTTTATCTTCTTGTTTAGATAAAGAAGGTGTTGCTATAAGTTGCTGTAATAACTCAATTGCTTTATGTGTTAATTCTGTTTTCATTTTTTATCGTTTACGTTATTCTGAAGAAGGTGCCTCGATAGCTATCGGGAAAGAGTCTATTTACCATTAAGAAAGTCATTCTGTAGGAATCTTTGCCATTTCTAGTGTAAAATTGAGGAGATTTTTCACTTTACTTTGGTTCGCTCTTAATAACGGTTTAATTTTTTACGATGTTCATATCACAACCTTTGTATATGAAGATTTTTTATTTACAAGGTATTCAGCAGCAGTAAGCTTTACCTCTTTTACACCCTTATTAAGTGCATAAAACGCATTGCTTAATTTAGGAATCATTCCATCGATGATTACCTTTTCTCTCTGTAATTCATAAAACTTTACTTCGGTGATTTTTTCAATAACATCCCCGTTAGAGTCTAATACTCCGTTCTTTTCAAAAGCAAGAGTTAACTCAACTTCATATTGATTGCTCATTGCTACAGCAATTTCGGAAGCCATAGTATCGGCATTGGTATTAAGCAATTGCCCTTTTCCATCGTGGGTAATAGCCGAAAAAACAGGTGTCAAACCAGCTTCAATTAAGGAAGTAATAAAGGCAGAGTTTACTGTTTTTACATCGCCTACAAATCCATAGTCAATCGGATTTACAGGCCGTTTTTCACACTGAATTACGTTGCCGTCTGCACCCGAAAGCCCCAAGGCATTGCACCCAAACCCTTGCAAACCAGCCACAATCGATTTATTAATTAAACCGGCATATACCATTGTAACCACTTCGAGAGCATTGGCATCTGTGATTCTTCGCCCTTCCACCATATTGGGTTTAAGGCCAAGCTTCTTTTCCATTTTGGTTGCTTTAGAGCCACCTCCATGCACCAATATTTTTGGGCCTACGAAGCTAGCAAACGCTTTTAAAACCGATGATAATTGTTGCTCATCGTCTATTACTTTACCACCTATTTTTAAAATTTGTAGTTTTTTCATCTTTCTAAAATTGATTTAAGAACCGCTTGGGCGGCATAAATTCTGTTTTCGGATTGCTTAATAACCAGTGAGTTACCATTATCAAGCACGCTATCTGACACCACCATATTTCTACGAACAGGTAAACAGTGCATAAATGCTGCGTTATTTGTTAAGCCCATTTTTTCTTCCGTTATAGTCCAACCTTTGTCCTCACTTAAAATTTTTCCGTAGTCATTATAAGCCGACCAATTTTTGGCATAGATAAAATCAGCTCCTTCAAACGCTTTGTTCTGATCGTACTCGATGGCTAGTCCATTGCCAAACTCTGATGCTAACTCATACTCTTTGGGATGAGTAACAACCAATTCAACAGGTGCTTGTCGCATCCATTGCACAAATGAGTTTGCTACTGCTTGGGGAAGTGCTTTAGGGTGTGGAGCCCAGGTTAACACCACTTTTGGTTTGTCCACCCTTTTCTGTTCTTCAATGGTCATCCAATCAGTAAGCGATTGTAGCGGATGCAGGGTGGCACTTTCCAGTGAAATAATGGGCACCATTGCATTGGCAACAAAGGTGTTGAGAATTTTTTCACTGTAATCCTCTGCGCTATCTACCAAACCAGAAAAAGTACGAATGCCGATAATATCGCAATACTGAGAAATGACCGCAGCAGCTTCTTTAATATGCTCGGCAGATTCTCCATTCATAATCACATTATCTTCAAATTCCAGTTGCCAACCTTCGGTACTCATATTCATTACCATAACTTCCATCCCTAAATTTTGAGCTGCTTTTTGTGTACTTAATCGGGTACGCAAGCTGGCGTTAAAAAAGAGTAAGCCCAGTGTTTTGTTTGTTCCTAATTTAGAATACCCAAAGGGATTTGCTTTTATCTCCAAGGCCTCCTTTACTAATTGCAAGGGGTTGGGCACATCTTTAATGGATAGAAATTGCTTCATTTTGATTTAATTTTTTTAATACAGTTATAAGTGCACTTAAAAAGTGTTTCGCTTGTTCTTTGCTTAACGAAAGTGGAGGGAGGATGCGAAGAATGTTTGGGTTTGAAGCAACACCAGTAAAAATAAGGTGATCCTCAAGCAACATTTTCCGAATCTTTTTAATTGGAAATTGGAACTCAACACCAATCATTAGTCCTCGCCCTCGAACTTCAACACTTTCTAATTTGTTAAGTTCCTCAATCAAGAAATCACCTGCTTGAGTAGCATTTTCCATTAGGTTTTCTGACTCCAGCACATTTAGCACAGCCAAGCCTGCAGCACAGCCTAAGTGAGTACCACCAAAGGTAGTACCGAGCATCCCGAAATAGGGTTCAATTTTAGGGCTAATCAAAACTCCTCCAATGGGGAACCCATTTCCCATTCCTTTTGCCACAGTTATCAAATCAGGAGTAACATCTGCGTACTGATGGGCAAAAAATTTGCCTGTTCTCCCATACCCAGATTGTATTTCATCAGCAATAAATAACGCCTCATGCTTTTTGCACAACTCTTGAATAGATTGGAGAAAAGTAGTAGAGGGTTCATAGATTCCTGCAATGCCTTGTATGCCTTCTATTATTACTGCAGCTATATCGTTTTTAGCAAAGGCAATTTCTAGCTCTTCCACGTCATCCATTTCTATAAAAATAGTCTCATGAACAGTATTTACAGGGGCACTTAATTTAGGGTTATCGGTTACGCCCAATGCTAAAGATGTGCGGCCATGAAACCCCTTTGTTATAGAAATAACTTTCTTTTTCCCTGTTTTAAAAGAGGCTAATTTAATAGCATTTTCTACAGCCTCTGCTCCAGAGTTAACCATAAATAACTGATAGTCTTCGTAACCAGAAAGCTCACCTAATTTTTTTGCCATAGCAACTTGTACCGGATTTTGTACCGAGTTGGAATAAAACCCCATAGTGGAAGCTTGCTGCGAGATTGCCTGGCAATATTCTGGTTGGCCGTGGCCAATGGAAATTACTGCATGCCCTCCGTATAAATCGAGGTAACGGTTGCCTTTATCGTCCCATACATAGCAACCCAATGCTTTTACTGGGGTAATGGATTGTAGTGGATATACATTAAATGGTTTCATTTTTGTTTATTTATTACTGCACGTCAATGGTAGGAACAGCCTGCCCCGTTTTTTCGGGGAAGCAATCTGTAATTATTTATCAGATTGCTTCAGTCGTACCTCCTTCGCAATGACGTATAAGTTCATATTTCATTAATTTTTTTAAATGAAGTAACCAAACCTTGGATGAGCGCTGAGCTTAAGCCTTGATGCTCCATTTCGTTCAATCCAGAAATGGTGCACCCTTTAGGAGTAGTTACTTTATCAATTTCAGACTCAGGGTGGTTACTGCCATTTTGCAAAAGCGAAGCAGCTCCCAAACAAGTTTGAACGGCTATTTTTTGAGCTTCGGGAGCATCAAAGCCTAATTGAATTCCCCCTTGTGTAGTCGCTCTTACTAATCGTAGCCAAAAGGCAATTCCACTGGCACCCATAACAGTAGCGGCTTGCATTAATTCGTCTTCAATTACAATTGTTTTGCCAAGTACTGCAAAAATAAATTCTACTAATTTCGTGTTTTCTTCAGTGGCATTGGTGCTAATGCAAGTCATTGATTGTTGTACTGCTAAAGCAGTGTTGGGCATTGCTCTCACCACTTGGTTTGTATCTCCCACTAGCTCTTGAAGTACATTTATCTTTACTCCAGTTAAGGTAGAAATGATGAGTTTGTTGGTAAGAACTTCTTTTATTTCCTCAATTAACGAACTCAATTGTTGAGGCTGAACCGCCAATAATATAATATCAGCATCTTTAGCTGCTTCCTTATTATTGTTTGAAACCTTTATGCCTTTGTCAGTAAACTGCTCCAAGCCATCTAGCTTTCGTTTAGTAATTATAAGTTTGTTTTCATACAGTAAGCCAGATTTTAAAAGACCATTTGTAATGGCCAAACCCAAATTGCCAGCTCCTATTATGGTGATGTTTTTATTTCTTAGTTCCATTGTTCTTCTTAAAAATTTGATGCTTTCAGTTTCAATCCAGTCATTTCATCCATCCCAAACATCAAATTCATGTTTTGAATGGCTTGGCCTGACGCCCCTTTAATGAGGTTATCGATAATGCTTGTGATTAGTAATTTATGGCCAATTTTTTCAAGGTAGAGAATCACATTATTCGTGTTTATCACCTGCTTTAAATGAATAGGCTGCTCCGAAATATATACGAAAGGATGTTCCTTAAAATAGTTTTTATAAGCATCCTTTATTTCCTCTATACTTCGTTCCGTTTTAGTATAAAGTGTGGCAAAAATACCTCGTGTAAAACTCCCTCGAACCGGGATAAAATTAAGTTCACTCTTAAAAGCAGGCTGTAGCTGAACCAGCGTTTCACCTATTTCGGCCAAATGCTGGTGTTCAAAGGCTTTATACACGCTTACATTAGAATTTCGCCAGCTAAAATGAGTGGTTTCAGAAGGTTGTTGCCCTGCACCGGTTGAACCTGTAATAGCATTGATATGTACTTCATTGGTAAGCCATTTATTGGCAACCATTGGTAGCAAAGCCTCTTGAATGGCTGTAGCAAAGCAACCAGGATTAGCAATACTACTGGATTTAACAATGTCTTCTTTGTTGGTTTCTGGTAATCCGTAAATAAAACTACGTCCATTAATTTT
Source organism: uncultured Roseivirgaceae bacterium (assembly GCA_964654735.1). GTDB lineage: Bacteria > Bacteroidota > Bacteroidia > Cytophagales > Cyclobacteriaceae > JAKISE01. The sequence goes on from CAZZML010000059.1 coordinate 8,043, forward strand.
ATCCGATTTCTTTAAACGAAAATCGTGGCTTAAATCAATAATTTTAACCGAAAAGGGTACCGTATTTTCTTCTAAAAATGCCCGAGACTTGCCATGCCCCATACATAAAAACAGTACATCAATGTCAAAATTAATGGTTTTAGCAAACTGTAAATCAACACCGATTATGTCTTGATGAACGGCACTCACAGATTTGCCTGCAAACGATGAACTTGCAATAGATTTTATCTCCACCTTTGGATGGTTGATTAATAACCGCACTAATTCTCCAGCTGTATATCCGGCTCCTCCTGCAATTCCTACACGTATCATTTCTTGCTTGTTATATGATTAAAAATTTGATGTTGGGTTGCCATTACTTTGGTAAACCCTTTTACATCATCGCCACTCCATGCCTTATTCATTTCGCCATAAGCACCAAAATCATTGGTCATTAAATCATTGGAACTGTCGATGCCATCAATGGTAAACCGGTAAGAGGCTAAACTCAATTTTACCGAACCTGTTACTTGCTGTTGCGAGTCTGTTAGGAAGGCTTCTATATTTCGCATTACCGGGTCGAGGTATTGGGCTTCGTGCAGCAACATTCCATACCAACTGCTTAATTGTTCTTTATAATTAAGTTGCCATTTGCTTAGCGTATGTTTTTCCAGGCTATGATGTGCTTTTATTATCATCAAAGCCCCGGGTGCTTCAAAACCCACTCGCCCTTTGATGCCAATAATGGTATCGCCAATATGAATATCGCGACCAATGGCATAGCTGCCACCAAGCGCATTTAAGGCCTCGATTGTTTTAACAGCATCAAGCTTGTTGCCATTAATTCCAACAGGCTCTCCTTTTTCAAACTCAATGGATATTTGCTCACTTCCGTTTTTCTCTAATTGTGATGGCCAGGCTTCTTCTGGCAAAGGTGTGTTAGAAGTTAAGGTTTCTACACCTCCTACGCTGGTTCCCCATAATCCTTTATTAATGGAGTACTTCGATTGTTCCCAAGAAGCTTCTACACCACAAGAAATTAAATAATCAATTTCTTGCTCTCGAGATAATTGCAGATCACGGATAGGCGTTATAATTTCACAATTAGGAGCGAGTGTTTGAAAAACCAAATCGAACCGTACTTGGTCATTACCTGCGCCCGTACTTCCGTGGGCAATATACCTGGCTCCAAGTTCTTTAGCATATTCGGCAATAGCCACCGCTTGCACAGTACGTTCTGCACTTACCGAAAGCGGATAGGTATTGTTTTTAAGAACATTACCAAAAATTAAATACTTGATAACCTGCTGGTAATACACCTCAATCTTATTCAAAACAACGAAGGAGGCAACTCCTAAACTTGTTGCTTTTTCTTCTACCTCTTTTAATTCTGAGCTAGAGAACCCACCCGTATTAACCAATACAGCATGAACTTCTAACTCAAGTTTGTTAGAAAGGTATTTTACGCAATACGAAGTATCTAACCCTCCACTAAATGCTAACACTACTTTATTAGACATATTATTTAAGTTTTTTTAAGCGTTTTGCTCGCTCTATAAAAAATGATTTAAATTGTTCCCACCTCTTCTTTTTTGGTTCTGGAGCTATCTTAATTTCTCCATTTGGTTTGTATAGCATGCCAGTACATAAGCACATTTTATGATTGTTGCGCATTAAAATATCGAAATTTTTACACCCCTGGCATCCTTTCCAAAAAGCCTCATCATTGGTTAGTTCAGAAAAAGTAACAGGCTTATAACCCAAGGCAGAATTTATCTTCATCACAGGTAAGCTGGTGGTTATTCCAAACAGCTTAGACTCTGGGTATAGGCTTTTAGAAAGTTCAAAAGCTTTCTTTTTAATTTTAGCGGCAAGTCCTTGATTTTGGAATTGGTCTGCAACAATTAGCCCAGAGTTTGCTACATACTTATGGTGGCTCCAAGTTTCTATATAGCAAAACCCAGCAACATCGCCTTTGTATAATGCTAAAACAGCGTGTTCTTCTTGTATTTTTTGCTCAATATAAGCTGTCGTTCTATTAGCAATACCAGTCCCTCTTTTGAGGGAAGCCTTACTAATCATAGCACTAATGGCAGGTGCAAATCTGGTATGCTGAACCGTAGCCGCAATAATCTCAAAATCCATAAACAGGATATTAATTAATGAATAACCGTTGAAAACGAGTTAAAAAGAATAGGAAAATTGATGTTGTAGGCAGAGCACATAGCTCCGCAATAAAATATAATGACCCTTAGGGCCTGGCGCTGGCTGGCCTAAATGCATACGCTGCTGCTACAGGAGTAGCTGCTAAAATAAGTGTGTTATTTGCTATATTTAGATGCATTAAGATTCAAAAGTAATGAACGTAAGTATTAATTGGAAGTAAAAAATCATAAATGTAGAATCGTAGAATAAATTGAAGGCCACAAATAGGTGTATTTATTTATGGTTTACCGCTTTCAAACCATTAATAATGAGCTGTTTAATATAGTTTCTATTAAGGGAACTTCTATTAATTGCTTGCGTCCCTCTGGCTTTAGTATCTGATTTAGCATCAAGGCGTGGTTTCGCAGGTAGGCTGGTTGCCTGTCAAGAAAGCACAACATAATCAATTAATAGAGGTGCCCTAAAGAAGAATAAGTTCGAGTTTAGTGGCTTTAAATTTTATGTGTAAATTTGTTTAGTTTAATTTTAAAACTTTAGTTATGAAAACAGTACAATTGTTTATGGTTGGCCTAATTATTATTGGGCTGCAAGCATGTGGCGGAAAGTCTATGAAAGAGAGAGCAGAAGAAAAGGTTGCAGAAGGTATTTTGGGTAGCCTTACTGGAACGGATATAGACATAGATTCTGATAGTAAAGATGGTAAAATTACCATAAAAGGTGAAAATGGAGAAGAGTTTATCATTGGAGGTAGCGAAACAGAGCTTCCTGATGATTTCCCTTCGGATGTATATGTTATTGATGGAGATATTGAATCTGTTGGTATGATTAAAACCAACGAAGGATCGATCGTAACTTTTCAGATGAATTTAACAGATAATTTAACCGAACTAGTTAAAGAAGTAAAAGAAGGGATGGAAACCAAAGGATGGGAAAGCAAGATGACCATGGAGTCTGGTAATGAATCGACTATGGTGTACGCAAAAGATGAAATAAACACGATGATAGTCTTTTCAAAACAAGAGGAAAAAGTGCTAGTTGGTTATAACGTTACATATAAATAATCAAGGTTTGGTTGAACGTAAGTGATTTAATTACGCTACGTTCTTTTTGCTATAGGCACTCAAGAGTACCTTAAATCCGCAAGGAAAATCTATTACAAGCCATAATATGATGTCATTCAGTTA
>CAZZML010000060.1:0-11329 GCA_964654735.1 uncultured Roseivirgaceae bacterium
AGGGGCGGTTTTAGTGGAATATATAAGCATTTTAGCTGTATTAATTAGAACTTAGTCCTTTTTTTCAATAGCCTCCTTCGCTAATTCAAATCGTTGTTTTCGATTACCAAAAATTTCATAATATGGAATATTCGATGATATGAGTTCATTTTTATACAATTCGTACAACTCATCTCTGTTGTCTGGGTTTTCTCTTAAAGGGTCTGGTTGCCAAGGTAAATCTGGTGCCATTAGTAGGTATAAATCTGGCAACCTGTTTATAAACTGATTAATAATGTAGGGGTCGCAGTTGCCATATTTAAACTCCGACCATATTTTGAGTACTTCTAAACTGGTGTCGCAAATGAATAATTTGTCGTCTCTGCCAGCCGCATTATCCTCTAATTCAATTTGCCCTTTTGCAATTTCAACTAAATCTTGTTGCACATAAGCTCTTCCTAAGTTTGTTAAATAATTTCTAGAAAATTCTTCAACATAAGGGGTGTTGTAATACGAGGCTAACTCCTTAGCAAGTGTTGACTTTCCTGCGGATTCGGGACCGGTAATAACAATTTTAAGCATGAACCTCTTTCATAGATTTTCTCCATTCTAAATATCCTGAAAAAGATAAAAAGATATACACAAAGTATAAAAACGAGTAAAAATAAATTCCCTTGTATATATAAATAATAGTAGCAAGAATGTTAACTGCTAGCCAATAATACCAGTTTTCAAGTTTTTTTTGAGTGGTTAGCCACATGCCCGTTACACTTAAAATAGAGGTTGTGGCATCCCAATATGGTAAAGCAGCAGGCTCCAAATCGGTAAATAAGTCAGGTAGGTGTTGTAAAAAATAACCAAAGACTAAAATGCCTACACCAGAGGCAACTAATAATAGAATGTTTGCCTTTACTGAATTGGTGGAAACAGGGAGTTCTTCCTTCTGATTTTTTTTATTATGTGCCCAGTAATACCACCCGTAAATATTTAGGACTAGAAAAAATATATGCAGGAAAAAATCACCATACAGCCTTATTTTCCAAAAGATGACAAAGGAGATTAAAACATATATAATGCCAGCAGGCCAGGTGTAAATATTCTGTTTTATAAGCCACCAAACTGTTAGCAAGCCGAAAACTAACCCAGCCAATTCTAGCAAATCCATGTGCTTAGCATAATCAATTACTCCATCCAAAAATTCATCCATATTTAATCTAACGTCTTAAGTCTAACAGTCTTATGTCTTTTTTGTGTAACTTCTCAATAGTTGCAGGTAGTTTTTGGATTTTACTTTTAGAATACACTTTTAAAAGCCAGAAAGGGACTTTTCTCTTTTTAAGTTTAAAGTTTACCTGCAACTATTGAGAAGTTACTTTTTTGTTGCTCTTACCATTTCAAATTTGCCAGGTGGGCCTGGCAGTGATTCTACACTAAAACCTGCTTTTTTTAAATCTCTTTTTAATTGCCCTTTTGCAGAGTAGGTAACAAATACGCCATTAGGGTTAAGCATTGCAAAGCACTTTTTAATCAATTCAAATGTCCACATTTCGGGTTGTTTACTTGGTGCAAATGCATCATAGTAAACAAGATCAAATGTTGAATCAATCAAAACCTCCTGAAAAGACCGTTTGATTTTTTGAAGATTAAAATCTAGTGAAATGGATATTTTTTTATTCCATTCAACAGAATGTAATTTTTGAAATAGTTCCTTGTCAAAACCTATTTCTTTCGCATAATTTAATTGATTGGTTAATTCAGCATTAAGTGGATAGAGTTCAATGCTAGTGTAGTCAATTTTTAGGTTAAGCTGTTCTGCTTTTTGCAAGGTTAATAAAGTATTTAACCCCGTACCAAACCCAACTTCAAATATGCTTAGTTCTTTTTTTTGATTTTGAGATAGCCAAAAATCTAATCCATTTTTTATAAACACATGTTTCGATTCCTGAACTGCTCCGTGGCTTGAATGATAGGTTTCATCTAACGCAGGAATCCGAAGAGAATGTGAGCCATCCTTTGTAGTAAATAACTCAACCACTATTATACGATATATAGCTTTTCGCCATATTTTAAAATTTCATTAACGACTGGGTTGTCCCTTTTAAAATCTTGGAAATTAAATGGGTGTGGCTCAATTCTTAAATCAAATTTTCTCCTAAGTTTCATCAACTCAATTTGAGTATCAATAATATCATTTTCGTTTCTCAATACAATTGCAATATCAATATCGCTATCATCGTGATAGGTGCCTTTTGCATAACTACCAAATAGTACCACACTTTGAATATCAAAATTATTCTTAATAGAATAAATGTATTTTGTAGCTATTTCTATTGCCTGTCCTTTATCCATGAGCGTAGTTTTAGAATTTTGGCATTCCATTCTTTTGTATATTCTGGAGTACATTTTTTATGAAAAGCTTGCTTGTAGCTATCATATCTTTAAATTAAATGCGGTTATGGTGTCAAGCCAATCTAATTGCTCTTCTGAAAACTTTAAGCTGGAAAGACTGGCTAGTTTAGTTAAATCATGAGTAAAAGGTGCATGGTTGTTCTTAGTTTTTGCGACAGAAGCTTTAATGAGCTTCTCTATCACTATATGGCCAATAAATAACGACCAATTATAATCTTTTGGTTCATACATATGAATCATTGTTTTATAATCAGCATCAGAACTATCAATCCAGTGTCGAAATATTTTATCTACATCAATACCATCATCCATACAATTTCCTTTACACCAAAGATAAGCTATTGATTGATTGAAACTTGCAAAATATTCGTAATGTGGTTTATCCCTTAACAATTAATACACTTGCATAAGCCGCTACACCATCTTCTACCCCAACAAAGCCAAGCTTTTCGGTGGTTGTTGCTTTAATTGAAATATCGTCTAAATCAATATCCATTACCTTGGCTAATGTTTCACACATTTTAGAGATATGAGGGTTAATTTTAGGAGCTTGCAAGGCAATTGTAGAATCAATATTGCCAATAGAGTAGCCTTTTTGTTTAATTAATTCAACTACATCCTTTAGTAATATTTTTGAATCAATGCCTTTATAAGCTGCATCCTGATCTGAAAAATGAAAACCTATATCTCTTAAATTGGCTGCGCCCAAAAGCGCATCGCAAATGGCATGAATAAGCACATCGGCATCTGAATGCCCAACAGCACCCTTGGTATGTTCGAGTTTAACACCTCCTAACCAAAAGTCTTTTCCTGTTTCTAGTTTATGCACATCATATCCAAATCCTGTACGTATTTTCATCTGTTTATAATTTATTTTTAAGGGTTAGATGGTTTCGATAACTATCGGAATTGAGGACTGAAATAATTATTCTCCTGTACCTGCGCACCATTGTGCCTACTGCACACTGCACACAGATGTGTGTTTAACACGTAATAGAATTACTATTGCATATTTCGGGTTTAATGATTATTTCAATCGTGTAGGGTTCATTTCTTTTATGTTAATTTGGAGGCTGCTTTATAATACATGGTGCTAGCATTGGATTCTCTTAAAACAGTATTCGCCATTTTATTAATACCATTTGCACTTATCTGTTCCATTATGGCTAATTCTTTATTGGTTCGGTCTAAATCGTTCAGAATAAACCCATAGGCCAAATTCATTGCCCGATCAAGTAAATCAATATCGCCAAAAGCATGTGAAGCAATTGCTTGGTTTTTAGCTTTCTCTAAGTCAAGTTCAGCAACACCCGATGTTAAAAATTTTGTTATTATTTGATTTACTTTATTCTCAGCTTCCTCAAATTTAGTCCCTTTCATTAATTTACCAGATATTACTAATAAACCAGGGTCTGCCGAACCAAGTACATAAGCTGCGAGATCCGTAAAAATCGGATTATCTTCTACCAATTCTTTATACAACAAAGAAGCCTTTCCTCTACCAAGTATATCGCTTAATAAATCAGCTGTGTAATACTCAAAATGGGCTCGGCCGGGCATATGAAACACTTTATAGAAGGCATTTACAGGCACGTTTGACTCAACTTCAAGATGGCGTTTTTCTAATTGTTTTGGCTCAGTTGCCGTATTCCGTGTTATATCTTTTCCTTTCGGAATGTCTCCAAACCATTTATTGGCCAATTTAAAACCTTTTTCAACCGAAACATTTCCTGCTAACACCAAAATGGCATTATTAGGTATGTAATAGGTATTGAAAAAAGCCCGAACATCTTCCATCTTGGCTTCTTTAATCTGTTTAATATTTTTACCAATAGTTGGCCATTGGTAGGAGTGCTTTTTATACGCAAGGGTTCTTAGTTTATGCCAAACATCGCCATAGGGCTGGTTGAGATATCGCTGTTTGAATTCTTCAATAACTACCTTTCGTTGCACTTCTAGCCCTTTTTCATTAAAAGCTAATCCGAGCATTCTATCAGATTCTAACCATAACCCGGTCTCAATATTTTCTGCCGGAACGGTGAGGTAGTAATTAGTGTAATCAGGAGTGGTAAATGCATTGTTTTCTCCTCCTGCCTTTTGTAATGGCTCGTCATACGAAGAAATATTAATGGAACCACTAAACATTAAATGTTCAAATAAATGAGCAAAACCAGTCTTGTCAGCAGTTTCATCTTTAGAGCCCACTTTGTAGGCCACATTTACCACCACTACCGATGAGGTTGGGTCTGGGTGAACCACTACTTGAAGCCCATTTTTTAAAACTGTATGCTCGTACGCTATCATATTTATGAATGAAGCTCAAAAGTATTTTTTAAGATCAACAAATCAGCAGATAAACCAATTAAGTTTTTATTGAAACGTTTGTCATTCAATAATTCCCAAATCACCTTTGCCTAAGGAATTAATTTCATATTTCGTGTTTCATATTTCTAATTATGGCCAAAATAAAATTTAGTAGAGGCAAATACACAAATAAAAGGCTCCTCACTATTTATAAAGCACTTATTAAACCTCGATTAATCGAAGAGAAAATGTTAATTCTTTTGCGGCAGGGGAAAATTTCTAAATGGTTTTCTGGTATTGGGCAAGAAGCCATTTCAGTGGGAGCCACATTAGCATTAAAAAAGGAAGAATATATTTTACCAATGCATCGTAATCTGGGTGTTTTTACTTCCCGTGATATTCCATTAAACAGACTCTTTGCTCAATTTCAAGGTAAATTATCTGGTTTTACCAATGGTCGCGATCGTTCCTTTCATTTTGGAACTAATGAGTTCAGTATAGTTGGCATGATTTCGCATTTGGGGCCTCAATTAGCTGTGGCAGATGGCATTGCCTTATCTGATTTAATAGGGAAAAAGAATAAAGCCACCCTTGTTTTTACGGGTGATGGAGGAGCCAGTGAAGGTGATTTTCACGAGGCACTAAATGTGGCTGCTGTTTGGAATCTTCCGGTTATTTTTATGATTGAAAATAATGGCTACGGATTATCAACACCAAGCAGTCAGCAATTCAAATTCAAAAATTTTATTGATAAAGGTCCTGGTTATGGTATCGAAGCACACCAAATTGATGGCAATAATGTGTTGGAAGTTTATTCTACCATTGAACGCCTCTCCAAACAATTAAGAAGAAGCCCACGACCAGTTATTGTGGAGGCAATGACTTTTAGAATGCGTGGACATGAGGAGGCTTCAGGTACTAAGTATGTACCTAAAGACTTGATGGAGTTTTGGGCAACCAAAGACCCAATTAATAATTATGAAGAATACCTGTTAGCAGAAAGTGTATTAACAAACGAAATGGTTGAGCAGTATAAAGCTGAAATTAAAAAAGATATAAACAAAGGGCTTGAAATCGCTTATGCCGAATCCATTCCAGTAGCTAATACAGAAAAGGAGATCAACGATGTATTTGCTCCTTTTGAGCAAGAAATAATTTTACCATCCTCAGATTCAATATCTGAAAAACGCTATGTAGATGCCATTTCTGATGGATTGCGCCAGTCCTTAGAAAAACATGATGACCTTGTGTTTATGGGGCAAGACATTGCTGATTATGGAGGTGTTTTTAAAGTGTCTGAAGGGTTTTTGAAACAATTTGGAGTTGATAGAATTCGAAATACACCTATTTGTGAATCGGCTTTGTTTGGGATAGGCTTGGGCTTGTCCATTAAGGGCCGTAAGTCGGTGATTGAAATGCAGTTTGCAGATTTTGTTACTTCTGGCTTTAATCAAGTAGTTAATAATTTGGCTAAGTCGCACTATCGTTGGGGACAAAATGCCGATGTGGTTGTACGAATGCCAACAGGTGCAGGGGTGGCTGCTGGACCATACCACTCTCAAAGTAATGAAGCATGGTTTTTTCACACCCCTGGATTAAAAATTGTTTATCCTTCAAACCCATACGATGCTAAAGGATTATTAGCGGCTGCAATTGAGGATCCAAACCCGGTTATGTATTTCGAGCATAAAATAATGTATCGATCTGTTACAGATACTATTCCGGATGATTATTATACGGTAGAAATCGGAAAAGCTAAATTGAAAACTGAAGGAGATGATATTTCCATTATTACCTACGGAATGGGGGTTTATTGGGCTAAAGAGCTAGCTTCTTCCATACCTGATATTTCTGTTGATATTCTTGATTTAAGAACCTTAATGCCTTGGGACAAAGAGGCTGTGCGAAAAACAGTTGAAAAAACAGGAAGAGTTTTGGTGCTTCACGAAGATTCGCTCACAGGAGGCATAGGAGCTGAAATTGCAGCATGGGTTAGTGAACATTGCTTTATGAATTTAGACGCACCAGTTACCAGAGTGGCTAGTTTAGATACACCAATTCCATTTATAAATACCCTAGAAGACAACTTTTTGGCAAATGCTCGTTTAAAAGAAAAATTCAACAGTTTGTTCAATTTTTAGTAATTTGGCAGGTTAAAGGTTAAAAACCTTGATTTAATTCAATATATGACTATAGCTCAAAAACTTTTAACAGGATTAATTCTATCCATACTAATTAGTTTAGGTCAGCAAAGTTATGCCCAAATAGATTCTAGAAACCAAGAAAGACCCGACAAAAAAGAAGCAACCTCTCCCAAGAAAAATAAGAAAGTAAAAAAGAGTAAAAAGGATCGAAAACAAGCAAAGGGTAAAAAGACCTATTCTAATAAAAAACAAATTCGAAACTCCAAAAAATCTTTTAAAAAAGGAGGAGACAAGGGTTATAAAGGAGACATCACAGGTAAAAAAGTTAAAAAGACTAAGACCACACCAAGAAAAACCTATGCTCGTCCTCAGCCAGACCCTTACGCAGGAAGACAAATTAGAACAGAGAAGCAACGAGCCGGACCTCCACCTCGTAAAATAAAAACAGCTACAAAAAAAGGAGAAGTGGCTAGAACAGGGGATATTTCTGGAAGAAAACGCATTCGACAACGATCAGTTTCTACAAACCCTAAACCTGTCCACCGTCAGCCCAATACGTATAGAGGAGTAAAGAGGCGGACAGAAAAAGATAGAGCTTATAGTAATAAGAAAAAAATACAAAGCGTTCGATCAGTTTCTAGGCCATCAGAAACACGCAAAAAGAAATCGACTACTCGTGTTGTTACAGCAACAGCACCTCATATTGTAAAACGTAAAAAAAATGTTTATCGTAATCATGAACAGCGAAAAGGTGAGCAAGCTTCTACAAAAGATATAGCTGGGAAAAAATTAAGAACTAAAAACTATAAAAGCACGAGGCCTTCAGGTGGAGGTAGAGCTATGGCTAACCCTCAAATAAGAAGTGATAAAACGAAAAGTGGGGAAAGGTTTAAAAAATACAAATTTCAATCAGGTGGAGCTAGATCGGTTTCAAGGAGTACAGAACGATCAGGTGGAGGTAGGACTATGGCTAACCAAAGGAATATGAAAAATTTTAGCTCTGCAAAAGCTAAGCCTGTTGTGCGTGCAAAGCCAACTCGTTCGTACGGAAATAGGAAGAAGGGAAATGGAGAGGCTGCTATTTTTGGTGCTTATGGTGCTAAAAAAATCAGGTCTGTAACAAAAAAATCAGAATCTAAGCCCGGAAAAAGAAAACCAAGTGCGCCTAGTATTTCTGGTGCAAGGGTTTTTAATAACAGAAAAGTACATCCTTATAGAGGGAAAGATCGAAGATTTAGTGGAGAGCACTCTAGCAATAAAGATATTGCAGGTAAATCATTACGAACAAAAAATTTCAAATCCAGACGTCCAAATTATAGTACTGTGGGATCTATGAATTACCAAAGTGCAAGTGCTTCTCCTTCGAATAAAAGGTATAATAGTAATAAGGCCAAAAGTATTTCAGGTAAATCATTTAATAATAGTGGCAATGCAATAACAAAAAGAACCATTGGTGCTGGAGTAGGAGTTTTTGCAGGAAAATCAAAGAGTCAGAAAGCTGCAAAAGGCGGGGGGAGTATATCAAGAAGATGGAATAATAATGGTAATCCACTTATTCGAAAGGATGCTGACGGTGGTGTTGGTCAGTTTGCTGGTAATATCAAATTGCAGAAGCCTTCAAAAGGTGGAGGAAGCGTATCAAGAAGATGGAACAACAACGGAAACCCACTGATTACAAAAGGAGGTGATACAGGCGTTAGCCGATTCGCTGGAAATATAAAGTATCAGAAAACTGATAAAGGAGGTGGGTCTGTTTCAAGAAGATGGAACAACAACGGAAACCCACTGATTACAAAAGGAGGTGATACAGGTGTTGGGCAATTTGCTGGCAATATAAAGTATCAAAAACCGATAAAAGGTGGTGGAAGCATATCAAGAAGGTGGAATAACAAAGGCAACCCACTAATGAAGAAAGATAGAGGTGAAGGGGTAGCTGTTGCAACTACTTATCAAGGAAATATCTATCCAAGAGGGATGAATAATCCTAAGATTGGCTCGTATCAAGGCAATATTAAATCAAAGGGGAAAGAAATTAAACCTTACCCAACACAAGACTTTGTTGGTAATGTAAGGGTGGTAAGCAAACGGCCACCACGTGCCCCTGGGACAGAAAATGGTTTTGCAAAAAAAATAGTTGGACTTAAAATTGGGAAAAGAGCTGGTTTAATGCAACCTATAACTAGTAAACGAAATACAGATATTAACACCTTAACTTCTAAGGTTAAAGAAAGCGAGAAAGCGAGATCTGAAGGAACAACACTTGGTGAGAAAAAATCATTTTCGTTTGTAACCATTGGTAATCCCACAAAAAGTGGATTGGTTTATCAAAGAAAGAGATTAAAAGTAAATAAAGAGTTACCAGAAGACTTGAGCCGTATCCAAAAGAAACGAACCGAAGCTGCCCCAGGAACCAAGCGAGGGACAGATTGGGCACTAAGCTTTTGGGCGTTTGGTAGCCCAACCCAAATGGGGTTAAAACCAGAACATGTAAAAGCAAAAGGGAAAATGCATCCGAGCACAAGGTATAGCTATTCAAAAACAAATGCAGCTGAAACAAAGGATAGACCAGTAAGCCTTAAATTAATGTGGGCAAAATTATTTAAGAAAAATGCAGCAACCCCAGAACCTGATAAAGAATACTCTCATAAGCTAAAATATGATAAGGATGAACGCGAAATTTGGGAAACAGAAGATCGCGAAGATTGGTATAATAATTAATTATTGCCATACTCCTAACCAAATTTAGTATTTTTACGTTTCTAAAGTAGCCTATAAAAAATCGTTTTGAATAAAGCAATAGTTATAATCGCAATTCTATTTATATCCACACCTGTGTGGGCGCAAAATACTAATGATGACTATACAATTGAAAACACTTGGGGAATTACTAAGAATACAGCAAGTGGCTTAATCGGAGGTGCCGTATTCAAGAAAAGTTTCAGAAACACTTCTGGTAGTTTCACCACCTATGGTCTTGAACTGGTCAACTTTAAACATCCAGCCCAATTAAAGTGGGTAACAGGTACAGGAAATTCTTTTACGATGGGCAAGGTAAACCATCTATTTGCTATTCGGGGTCAGTATGGGCGTGATTATGTGTTGTTTCAAAAGGCTCCTCAACAAGGAGTTCAAATAACCTTAAATCTAGCTGTCGGCCCTTCTATTGGCTTGGAAGCTCCTTATTACATAGAATATAAACAAGCGGCTCGTGTTCCTTACGATCCCAGTATTCATTCTATAGAAGATATTACAGGAAGAGGATTTATTTTTCAAGGATTATTCAAATCCGAAATTGTTATCGGAGCCAATATAAAAACATCCCTAAGTTTCGAATTTGGATCCCTTAAATCTAGCGTATCTGGTTTCGAAGCAGGATTTTTGCTAGATGCTTACACTCGCAAGATTAATATGATGGCCACAGCTGAGAACTATGCAGTATGGCCTACAGCCTTCATTACTCTTTTTTATGGTTCTAGAAAGTAGCTTTATATAGCTTCTTGTTACTTTTGTCCTCTCAAAATTATTGTGTAATGGAAAGTGTTATCCCAAAACAGCCCAGAAAGAAAAAGCCAGATTGGTTACGTGTAAAATTGCCAGTTGGTAAGGAGTATGCTGAGGTTAGAAAATTAGTAGATAAGCATAAATTAAATACCATTTGCGAAAGTGGAAATTGCCCTAATATGGGAGAATGTTGGGGTGCAGGTACCGCCACATTTATGATATTAGGCAATGTATGTACTCGAAGCTGTACTTTCTGTGCTGTGGCAACAGGTCGCCCTCCTGAGTATGATGTTGATGAGCCCAAAAGAGTAGCAGAAGCCATTTATAATATGAAAGTGAAACATGCCGTTCTTACTTCTGTTAACAGAGACGAGCTAAAAGATAAAGGAGCTGAAATTTGGTATCAAACGGTGGTTGAGACAAAAAAATTAAGCCCTAAAATTACAATCGAAACGTTAATACCTGATGTTAAAACAAAATGGGATGCGCTTTATCGTATGATTGAAGGAGGGCAGGAAGTTATATCTCATAATGTTGAAACAGTTAAAGAGCTTTATAGAAGAGTTCGCCCTCAGGCTAAATATGAAAGAAGCATGGAGCAGCTAAAACGTATTCATGATGTTGGTAGAAGAACTAAGTCCGGCATTATGCTCGGTTTAGGAGAAACCGATGACCAAGTTTTTGAGGCTATGGATGATTACGCTAGAGTTGGACTTAATGTATTAACGCTGGGTCAATATCTGCAACCTACTAAAATGCATATCGAAGTAGCGGAGTTTGTGCATCCTGATAAATTTGCAATGTTTAAAGAAGAGGGATTAAAACGAGGGATTACTTATGTGGAATCATCCCCCTTAGTGCGCTCAAGCTACCACGCAGAGCGTCACGTTAATGTGCCAATAGATTAATTTTGATAATATTATTTCTTCAACCCTCTTATCCAAGGTTCGTGTCTTCACGACCCTAATGAAAAAATATCATTCTCTCCAACT
>CAZZML010000061.1:0-11219 GCA_964654735.1 uncultured Roseivirgaceae bacterium
ATGGTTGGCAATTGGAATGCGTAATAGATTATTCATGAATTATTCAGGCTAAAGACCCAAATACTTCACTACCACTTTCTTACTATCCACATCCGTGTAAGCAACAAAAATACCATTGCCATTTTCTGCCATTGCCATTCTGGGAAACCCTGTTTTACGAGAAGGTGAAACTTGGGCAATTGTATAATGATCAATTAATCTGTTGCCTTCTATTTTTATAATTCTTATTTCGGCTCCTTTTTCAGTATCATCCATAAGGCTCAAATAATAAGTGCCATCTACTGCTAAAAGGTCAACTCTGCCTAAGTTGTTCTCATCAATTAGTATTGGAGTAAAATATGTTTCCCCTTTATCATTTGAGGTTGCAAACTGAACCCTGGTCACACCTTCTTTACTCATTGTAAACCAGGCAACACCCAGTTTATCTCCATTCATTGCCGCCCGGGGGCCATTAACAGGGCAACCGGGGATATGCCATCCGTCATTATAGATAATTTGAGGTTTAACTGGCATATCAGAATTAGTAAAATTCACTGCCGCAACATCTCTAATTTCTTCCTCCGTCCTATCTCTATACAATGCAATAAAGTTGTCATCTCCAGTATTTAGCATAGAAGTCTGGCAGCAAGTACAGGTATTATTATCTAATATGGCGCGGTGCGAAATAGTTCCGTTAAAATTTAAATGGGCAGACCGTACGGTAAAAATCGGATTGTCTTCAGTGGCCAACCTTCCATCTAACCACATTAGTTGAAACCCGTTTTTTGCAGGAACAGCCGAAACAAAACCGTGCTCGGTAAGGGTGCTGTCGCTGTGTAGCCTTTGCGGAACCGACCATGTTTTACCATTATCCGATGATTGCATTACCATTGCATCATAAGCAAATGTATCGGGGTTATTCATTTGCAAAAACCAAGCAACCCAGTAATTTCTATTGGTTTGAATGCCCGGAAAATCTGCCCAATTGGTTAAAATATCTTTACCCGAAACCAGCGTTTGGGGGGCTGACCAATTTCTATTTTTATAGACAGAAAACCTGAGTGCAACTACTTTATCCTTTTTTTCAAGCCAGCTCAATCCTATTTCCCCATCTTGTGTGGTAAAAAATGTAGGTTCTTCAGAATTGTAGCCTGCAGGGCTTAGTACTTCTCCATCTCGTGTAGTTTCTTCTTTTTGAGGGGCTCCACAAGAAAAAACAAAAGCAATATTAATAAGTAATAGGTATTTCATTTTTTTAATTTCTTAAAATGAGGGCATTTTTGCCTTATCAGAAATCGTACTATAATTTAGAGCTAAAGCTCTTTATCAAAGCAATGTTTTTTTCACTTGCCCAATCTCTTGTACCTATTTCATTAAATACAACCTCTCCTTTTTCATCAATAATAATGGTAGTTGGTAATGCCTGTATATCTAAATCAAATACAGATGTTACAGAGCGCATTAACGGGAAACTGTATTTGCGTTTCGAATCAAATTTTTTAATTTTTTCAATGTCTTCATCAGATGCCACAATAAACAACACATTACCGTCTTTCAATTGATTATTGGCTTCGCTTATCGAAGGCATTTCTTTTATACAAGGCTTACACCAGGTAGCCCAAAAATTTATAAATACCACTTTACCTTTCGTATCAGCCCAATCAATTTTATTGCCCTCTAAATCTTCAAAATCAAATTTTTCAATTAAAGAAAGCTCTTTGCCAGCTACCTTTTCTTCTTTCTCTTCTTTGGTTGTAGAACTTGAACCACAGCCGGACAACAAGGCTATGCCCATTAAAAAAGTGGTTGTCAATTTTATATTTCTTATTTCATATCTCATATTTCAATTTTTATCTTTCTTTAAAACAGGTTTAATTGTCTCAACCAATTCTATACAATCGTTTGAATTCTCTCCAATAAATGGGTTTGTTGTATTTTTTGAAAGCCCATACCATACCACTTCTTTACTACCAAACTCGTTCTTGCATTTAAATTTATAAATAAAATAATCGTTTAGTATTTCTTGCTCAATGTATAAAGTAATTACCATACCCATTTGTTCCAAAATAGTTCTTTGGTCATAGGTTGAAGCAGATTGGCTCATCAGTGTGCCCATTCTTGTTAAAGCCAGTTTAACGCCTGTATCAGAGCTGGCCGTGGCCAGTTGTTTGCCAAAACCCCGGGCTTTATCAAATTCATCTTGTTGCAATGCCTTTACAATATTTAAATAAGGGGTTAAAATGGAGTCATAATTTTTATCCACTTCTACTTTTACAGTTTCTTCTTGCTGTGGCGAACTACACCCAACCACAAATAGTAGCAATAAAAATGGCAGCAATACTTTCATCGTTCCTTAATTACTTCTTTTTCTAAATGGCGAATATCATTCTCTTTTCCCAAAGTAAACTTGCCATTAGTATAATTTAGCAGATATAAGCACAAATTTCTATGCCCAAATTGATCCATACTAGCAATAGGCAAATCTAATAATTGTGTTAAAAACACACGCAAAGCCCTCCCGTGCATACAAATCAAAATCATTGATTCATCTGCATTTTTAATAAGTTCAATTACTCCAAGCTGTCTTTGAGCTACTTCATCAGGGCTTTCCCCTTCATCAATTGCCAAAGAGGTTTCACCATTAGCCCACCTTTCGGTTATCTCTTTAAAAAATAGCTTGTCTTCATATCCAGCCTCCACTCCTTCATAAACACCCCAGCCAATTTCGTCTAAGCCGGCTAGTTTAATTTGAGGCAGACCATCATCGAGAAATAATTGTACAGATTCTGTTGTTCTTTTTAATGTGGAGGTGTAAACCACCTCGAATCCTTCATTTTTATAATTATTATAAAATGCTTGAGCTTGCCTTCGACCGTTTTTATTTAACGAGGCATCTATGCCTTTTCCCTGTACAATGCTTTTTAAATTATAGTCTGTTTGGCCGTGGCGAATAATAAATATTTTTTTTGTCTTCAATTTCTAGGTAGATTTGAACTTCTGCTTATGCAGGATTAAATAGCAAATTAAACATTTTTAATCATTCCAAATTGATTCCGATAGATATAACTCCAGAACAACTTCAAATTGGCAGCAAAAACACCATGGTAGATCACCTGGGAATTGAGTTTTTAGAAGTTTCAGCTCAATTAATAAAAGCCAAAATGCCTGTTGATAATCGAACGGTTCAGCCTTTCAGGATTCTACACGGAGGAGCTTCCGTTGCTCTGGCCGAAACATTGGGCTCTATTGCAGCTCAAATGAATATAGACCAAGAGAATTTCATGGTCGTGGGGTTAGATATCAATGCAAATCATATTCGTTCGGTGAGAAGTGGATTTGTGTTTGGGATAACCAAACCAATTCATATTGGAAGAACCACCCACGTGTGGGAAATAAAAATAACAAACGAAGAAGATAAATTGGTTTGTGTTAGCAGATTAACCATTTCTGTGTTAGCAAAAAAGTAGCAATGGAAGAAGCTAAAACAGACAGCAAAACTGTTTCCCCTTATACCGAAGATCGTTTGGTGAAAGACATTAAGTCTTGGACGAATTGGGCGATGGACAATAATCAAAACATTGTGCTTTTTCGAGAACCTAGTAAGCATCCTGCGATGCTTCTAGATAGTAAACCTCTTTCTAAAGTTGACTTGCCCATTGAAGAGTTAGGCGCAGGGTTTTTATTTGCCAACTATCAAGGAGAGTTGTGGCATTTGCAAGGAGAGCAGCATATAGAGTTTATAGATTTAGAACACGTGAACCTGCCTGTTGAGTTAAGCAAAAAAACTAATTGGGAATATTATGTTACCAGCAAAGAGCAGCCCGGCACTTCCAAAGAAAACTATACAAACGCTGTACAAAAAGGCATAGATACTATTCTACATAGTAGCCTAAACAAAGTTGTTCCATCCAAAATAAAATTGCACAACTTACCCAACGATTTTTGCCTTACAACTACCTTTGTTAAACTTTGCAATAAATACCCTTCCGCTTTTATTTCGGTTGTATCTACTAAAGAGTTTGGCACTTGGCTAACAGCCACACCCGAGCTTTTAATAAAAGTAGATAAAGAAGGGATGTTCGAAACGATGGCGTTGGCGGGCACTCAAAAAAATAAGACCGAAAGAACATTACACGAAGTGGCTTGGGTAGATAAAGACATTGAAGAGCAGGCCATGGTAAGCCGCTATATTATTAACAGGTTTAAAGAGATTAGATTACGTGATTTTATTGAAAAGGGTCCAATGACCATACAAGCAGGAAACCTAAACCATTTATGCACTACCTTTAAAGTAGATACCAAAGCTACTGATTTTCAAAACTTAGGAGGTGTGATGCTCAACTTGCTACACCCGACTTCGGCTGTTTGTGGAATGCCCAAAGAACCAGCACTTGAGTTGATTGAGAAAATAGAAGCCCACGATCGTAAGTTTTACACTGGCTATCTTGGCCCTGTAAATATTAATAATGAGACTTCTTTATACGTAAATTTGAGATGTATGGAGTTGTTTAAACATAAAGCCAACCTCTTTGCAGGTGCCGGTGTTACTGCCATTTCTAACCCTGAAAAAGAATGGGATGAAACAGAAATGAAATTCAATACCCTACTAAACATTATTGGATAGCATGAATTACCAACCCATTTATAATATTGCAGAAATATGTCACACGCTTGGTGTAACTGATGCTGTGTTATCTCCCGGGTCGAGAAATGCCCCATTGATTATTAGCTTTAACAGGCATACAAAAATTAACACCTATGTAATAAACGATGAGCGTTCCGCTGCATTTATCGCATTGGGAATGAGCCAGAAATCTAAACAGCCTGTTGTACTGATTGCCACTTCTGGCAGTGCTGCTTATAATTATGCCCCTGCCATTGCCGAGGCCTATTTTCAGCAAATACCCTTAATTGTGCTTACGGCTGACCGCCCAGCAGAATGGGTTGATCAGCGCGATGGACAAACGATCTACCAGCAAAATATCTATGGAAGCCACATAAAAAAAAGCTTTCAATGCCCTGTGGATATTGATACTAAAGATGCGGCCTGGCATTTTGAAAGAATATTTTCGGATGCCATCAATTTGGCAGATGATGGAGCCAAAGGCCCTGTACATATCAACATTCCGTTTAGAGAACCTTTTTATCCTGAAAAAAAGGTGAAAGCTGATTATAAATCGGCTAAAACCATCCGGAAATCATATACCACAAAGCAATTGTCGGGTGCCGATTGGGCGCATTTGGTGGATGAATGGAATATGTATGGCAAACGCCTTATCGTAATTGGTCAGCAGCATTTATCAACCGAGCTACTGCTAATTCTGGGAGAACTTAAAGCCAAAAAGCATATTCCTGTTATTGGTGGCATTTTATCTAATATGCATGCCATCCCAGAGATAATAAAATCGCACGATATATTTATTGATGTGCTGGATGAGAAAAGACTAAAAGAACTTCAACCTGAATTACTCATTACTTTTGGCAAATCTGTTTTATCAAAAGGGCTAAAAAATTATTTACGAACTCATAAGCCAAAGGCGCATTGGCATATCCAGCAAGATGGCAGTATTGCCGATACGTTTCAGTCGCTAACGCAAACAATACCCGTAACACCCATAAGCTTTTTTAATAGCATAAAAGATATCGTTAAAAAAAGCCACTTCGACTACAGTCAAAAATGGTTGAAATACCAAAACACAAGTAGAGAGTTTGTGAAAGATTTTCACGCCAAAGAGGTGTTTAATGAGTTTACAACTATCAATACAATACTCTCTAATTTACCAATGAGTTGCGATGTTCATTTGGCAAATAGTATGACAGTACGCTATGCCAACATTATTGGTTTAAGCCACTCATACAGGCAAATCGAACTATTTTGCAACCGTGGCACCAGTGGTATAGATGGCAGCACAAGTACAGCATTAGGTTCGGCTTTAAAGGCTAAAAAAACCACCTTACTTATTACAGGTGATATGGCGTTTTTTTATGATAGAAATGCCTTTTGGCATCATCATGTCCCGGATAATTTACGAATTGTTGTACTCAATAATCACGGAGGCGGCATATTTGACTTAATAGAAGGCCCCAATAAATTACCTGAAAAAGAGGAGTTCTTTATTACCAAACAAGATTTAAAAGCGAAGAGTTTGGCCGAAGAATTTGGCCTTACCTATTATCATTGTGCTACTATTAAGGGATTATCAAATGGACTCGATAAGTTTTGGGTGCAAGATGGCCACCCCAAGATTCTTGAAATAGAATCATGTATAGATGTAAACACACAAGTATTTAAGAAATTTAAAAAACAAGCTAAACAATTATGGAATCAACCTACTCTTGGAAAAGCATAAAAAAATACAAAGAAATTCTTTTTGAATTATTTGAAGGAATTGCAAGAATAAGCATTAACCGCCCGCACGTACATAATGCGTTTACCCCACTAACCGTAAGCGAAATGATTGATGCTATGAATTTTTGCCGTGATAGCGAAGATATACGTGTAATTGTTTTTACCGGTGTAGGAGGCAAAGCCTTTTGTAGTGGTGGCGACCAAAGTGTAAGAGGCCACGGAGGCTATGTAGGAAAAGATACTATACCCAGATTAAACGTACTCGATTTACAAAAGCAAATTCGCTCAATACCTAAACCGGTTATTGCAGCCGTTGCCGGATGGTCAATTGGTGGTGGACACGTACTACATGTAGTTTGCGACTTAACCATAGCTGCCGAAAATGCACGTTTTGGGCAAACAGGCCCTAAGGTGGGCAGTTTTGATGGTGGATTTGGAGCCTCTTACCTGGCTCGCAGTGTAGGCCAAAAGAAAGCACGTGAAATATGGTTTTTGTGCGACCAATACAATGCTGCTGAAGCATTAGATATGGGCTTGGTTAATAAAGTTGTACCATTAGATCAACTGGAAAAAGAATATGTGGCTTGGGCACGTAAAATGATAAAACGAAGCCCACTAGCTCTTAGAATGCTAAAAAGCTCGTTTAATGCCGAATTAGATGGTCAGGCAGGTATTCAGGAGCTGGCAGGAAATGCAACTCTTTTATACTACTTATCAGAAGAAGCCAAAGAAGGGAAAAACGCATTCCTTGAAAAAAGAGAACCTGATTTTGATAAGTTTCCGAAATTTCCATAGCAAACTAACCACAGAGAACACGGAGAAGGCACAAAGAACACAGAGTTATATTTTATTATGACAGAAAATAAAATTGCTACTAAAATAATTGGATGTGCGATAGAAGTACATAAAGCTTTAGGGCCGGGACTGTTAGAAAGTGCTTATCAGGAATGCTTGTTTTATAAGCTCCAACAGTCAGAATTAGTGGTTGAAAAAGAAAAGACTATGCCACTAATTTTTGAAGAGGTTAAACTTGACTGTGGCTATAGAATTGATTTATTGGTAGAAGGTAAAGTTGTAATTGAGCTTAAAAGTGTAGAAACCCTGACTGATGTTCACCTGGCTCAAACACTAACTTATATGAAATTAGGAAACTATAAATTAGGTTTACTTATCAACTTCAATGTTACCCTTCTCAAGAAAGGAATTAAAAGAGTAATCAATGGAACTCTGTAAACTCTGTGCCTCCTCTGTGAACTTTGTGGTTAATCTTTGTTAAAATGAAGCCGTCCTCTCTCCTTCTCAATAATAAACTATTCACCTATGTGCAAATTAAGGATGGGGAATACGAAACCTCTACTCCTTTTGAGGAAAGTACTTTACTGTTTTGCCAACAATGGCTCAATGGCCAGCAAGTGTTTGAGCAAAAAACCTCAGGTTCTACGGGCAAACCCAAACTAATAAAAATTACTCGAGAGCAAATGCAGCTAAGTGCAAAGCAAACAGTAGAAGCACTTGGCTTAAAAGCTAATGATGTGGCATTCGTTTGTATAAACACAGCTTATATTGGAGGTAAAATGATGTTAGTCCGGGCTTTTCAACATCAGCTTCAGCTTGTCATCAATGAGCCAACATCCAACCCGTTGGAAAGCATTAACAAACCTGTTGATTTTATTGCAATGGTGCCTATGCAGTTTGAAAATTCGTTGAACAACCACACTCAAAAAATTGTAAATTGTAAAGCCATTATCATCGGTGGTGCGTCAATAAATAGCTTATTAGCCAAGAAAATTGCTCTACTAAAAACACCTGTTTATAGTACTTATGGAATGACTGAAACCGTATCACATATTGCTTTAAAGAGGCTTTCGATTCCAAGCGAAAAATATTATACCACAATTGGTGATATTGAAATTTCTACCAATAGTAAGGAGCAACTTATAGTAAAAGGTGCGGTTACAAACAACAAAAAACTTGTTACAAACGATCGGGTTCAACTAATATCTCCAACAACATTTAAATGGTTAGGCAGAACAGACAATGTTGTAAACTCAGGAGGGATTAAAATTCAATTAGAGGAAGTTGAGGTATCTATTGAAATATTTTTTAGTAAGTTAAGAATCGCAAATCAATTTTTTCTTGCATCTAAACCTGATGTATATTGGGGTAACCGGCTAGTGCTGTTTATAGAATACCCAAAACCCCAAAACCCTGAAAACCTGCTGAGTAAACTAAAAAACCACCTTACCAAGTTTGCCTGCCCCAAAGAGGTTATTTATGTTCCTGAGTTTGCCAAAACTAGTTCAGGAAAAATTGACAAGCCGGCAATAACCAGTGCTTATTACTAACAGAAGACGCACTTAAGGGAACCTCTATTAATTCATTCGCATCAAAATTTTGAAGTGCTACCCGCCTTCCGAAGTCTTGTACGGAGGGCGGGTTATATTTTTTTTCAATAGCTTTGGCTATTCAAAAAAAATATGCCTTGCAACTCATTATTTCTTTTTGTTTTTTGAATTGCGAAGCACATCACGAATTCCTACTTTTAAAAAAAACAAAAAAACGTGAGTAAAGAAATGAATTAATAGAGGTTCCCTTAAAACCTGAGCTCGGCCTAAGGTTAAAAAACATACTTGTTAAATTTTCGGTAGTACAGCATTTTTAATCGTAGTTTCTTTGTACCATACTCTACAAAAACAGAATAGTATGAACAAGTTAGCAACATTTAAAAACTTACACAATCAACATACATCGCTACTTTTGGGCAATGTATGGGATGCACAAAGTGCTTTATTATTTCAAAAAGCAGGCTTTAAAGCAATAGGAACATCAAGCGCTGCAATTGCAGCATCTTTAGGTTACGAAGATGGCGAAAAAATGCCTTTTGAAGATTTACTAAGAATTGTAAAAAATATTCAATCAAAAATTAACATCCCTTTAACGGTAGATATAGAAGGTGGCTATAGCCGAAACATTGCAGAATTAATTGAAAATATTATTGCACTGCAAAATCTGGGTGTTGCAGGAATTAATATAGAAGATTCGATACCTGTACCTCAGTCACACTCCAAAGCAAATGGAAGAGAAATAGTAAACGCCCATAGTTTTAGTGATATTATTCGAAAAATAAAATCGCACCTGTTAAAAAGTAATAGTACTATTTTTCTTAATGCACGTACCGATTTTTATATTATGGGATTGAAAAACCCCTTGAAAAAAACACTTGAAAGGATAAAATTATATGAGCAAAGTGGAGCAGATGGAATTTTTATACCTTGCATTGTTCAGGAAGATGAAATAAAAAAGGTGGTACAATCAACTATTTTACCCGTAAATGTAATGTGTATGCCCAATTTGCCTAATTTTAATAAATTGGAAAATTTAGGTGTTAAAAGAATTAGTATGGGGCCATTTCTATATAATACTATTGTATCAAAACTAGAAAATGCTATAAATGATATTGTTGAGAACCAATCATTTAACCCACTTTTTGCTTAGTTTATGTACAAAAAAATGTCTTTTGAAGAAAAATATAGTGTTGTTGGAACAAAAGACACTACGTATGACGGCACTTTTTTTACTGCTGTAAAAACTACAGGTATTTTTTGTCATCCATCTTGCAGGGCACGAATACCAAAAGCAGAGAATGTGCTATTTTATGATACGGCACAAGAAGCTTTACAAAATGGCTTTCGCCCCTGTAAAGTGTGCAAGCCAATGGAAAAAATTGGTAGTACACCTGCTTATATAAAAAATATTATAACAGAATTGCAGCAAAACCCTCACAAAAAAATTAGTGACGAAGATTTAAAGTTGAAGGGTGTAGAACCACACACACTAAGAAGATGGTTTAAAAAACATTATAAGATGACCTTCCATTCCTTTCAAAAAATGTTGCGGATTAATTATGCTTTTGCAAACATAAAAAAAGGTAAATCTATTACACATACTGCGTATGATAGTGGGTATGAATCTTTAAGTGGTTTTAATGAAAGTTATCGCTCGGTGTTTGGAGAGCCCGCAAGCAAATCAAAAAACAGAAACCTAATTAACGTATTACAATTTAGCTCACCTATAGGCAGCATTATTACCTGCGCAACCGAACATGGTATATGTTTACTTGGGTTTATTGATCAAAAAGGAATAGAAGAGCAATTTGCTGCCATTAAAAAAGAATTAGATGCTATTATACTACCCGGAAAAACTCCGCATCTGGCTCTGGTTAAAAAAGAAATAAACGAGTATTTTGAAGGAAACAGGAAAAACTTTACAGTACCGCTAGACATAATAGGAACCAGTTTTAGAAAAAAAGTATGGGGCGAGCTACTGAAAATTCCATACGGAAAAACAATAAGTTATAAACAACAGGCAGTAGCCCTAAATAACCTAAAAGCAATTCGTGCGGTAGCATCGGCAAATGGAGCCAATAAAATTAGTATTATTATTCCCTGCCACAGGGTTATTGGTTCAAATGGCAGCCTAACAGGATATGCAGGTGGAGTGCACAAAAAAAGCTGGTTACTTAATTTTGAATGTAAAAATTCAAACCAACCTGTACAAAAGGTGTTGGATTTATGAAAGAGCAGAAGCAAATCAATATCTCAATTCCTGCCAATTTCTCTTTTAAACAAACATTTTTGTTTTTAGACAGGGGCTTTAACGAATGCCTGTATCGTTTAATAAATCTGTTCAGGTTAATTCAACTACCAGATGGCAAATTGCCCTTGTTATTGATGGTATGACAGATTTTTTTGCAACTCAAATGAAACTAATGAGAATTAGGCGCAAAGTAGATTTGAGAATTGAGCCACATCCAATTGGAGAAAATGATTTTACAGAAATCAATCCTTTTGCAAATGAAATTCAAAAATTTGGAATAGCAATAACACTAACT
>CAZZML010000062.1:0-11203 GCA_964654735.1 uncultured Roseivirgaceae bacterium
TTGCGATATTTTCCATTTTTTTAACTCGCTGATACCCAGGCATCACTTCCTTAAACCCGAAATATGCAATAGTAATTCTATTACGTATTTAAATCGCTGCAAATCAGTCGCTTTGCTTCGTTTGTCTTTTAACCATAGCGACCCCGTATAGCTATCGGGGTGCTTTGCAAATCCAAACTTCCTGATTTATTGCGCTTTAAACCCTCATAACGAATCCTATTGCATAATCCGGGTTAAAAGAAATGAAAAATCTCACCAATAAGATTTCATTTTGTAAAAATCGTCTGTTTTCTTACAGGCACTATTTACAAAAAATACCGTTAGTTCACAAAGAAAAATTGTTCATTAGCAAATATATTTTTGCTCCCTTAACTTTTTTGGTACAGTACTTGTATAAAACATCTGTGGAAATGAAACTAAAACAAATAGTAATAAGTATTTTAATCCTTGCAAATTGGAGTGTGTCAACTGCTCAAAATACTCGACTTGTCATCGATCTTCAAGCCCATGCGGGCATCATAAATGATTTAGCATTTACTTCAAACGGCAAATCCTTAATTTCAGTATCTGACGACAAAACCATTCGAATCTGGGATGTAGAAAAAGGAGTGTTGGATAGAACCCTCAGAACATTTTCTGGCGATGGTTCAGAAGGATCCATTTATGCCTTAGCTCTTTCACCCGATAATAGATTTTTGGCTGTGGGTGGTTATTTTAACATAAATGAAATTCGAATCATTGATTTGGAAAGAGACAGGGATGTTGTGTTGCTAAAAGGCCATTCCAACGTAATTACCAGCCTTAAATTTTCTAATGACGGATTGCAACTTGCAAGTTCAGATGTAACTGGTGCAATTAGGTTGTGGAATATCAGCTTTTCAGACGGAGCAATTATAGGCACTCCCAGAAATGTGTTGGAAGGCCATAAGGCACAAGTATATGATATTTCATTTGCTCCTAACGGTAATCAATTAGTGTCTGCTTCTTACGATGGCTCTCTTAAATTGTGGGATTTAACAGGAGTTGAAAAGCCCATTTCTATGACTATGCATATTGATAAGGTACAAGCTTGTGCATTTTCATCAGATGGCAAATGGATTGTTTCAGGGGGCAATAAAGGAAAAGCTATTGTTTGGGATAATAGAGGTGCATTTAGTAAGTTCCTTGCTTCTATTGAGGAGCCTATTCGAGATATTACCGCCTTCGATGATGAGGTTATCATATCTGGATCAAAAGGGTATCGGTTTTCACTAAGTTCATCAGCAAGTAATGGACAGCTAGCTGTTCCTTTTATAGCCGCTTCTGCTACAGCCATTTCGAGCACAAATTTGGTTGCACTGGCCGGAGGATCCCAAGGGGCAATAATTGTATATGATTTAAAATCAAATGAACCACTCCAATTGTTTAGGAATAAATCTCAAAAAATTGAAAGAATTGGCATCTTGAATGATGCCAGTATAGTTTTTGACTCTGGTGAAAGCGAGTTTACGAGTGGTATCAACCTTTCTTCACTCTCTTATATTTGGGACATAAAGCAATTGGGGGAATCCGTAACAGAAAAACATGAAGAAAATGGTTACAAGCTTTTACCCATTGATAAATACACATTAAGTACAGGCTTTAGTGGAAAAATTGAGATGAGTCCAAGACTGGATGGTAGGCTGAGATCTTTTACGATTATTGACGAAGAAACCATTGCTGTTGGAGGCGATTTCTCTTTGAAGTTATACTCCAGAGATGGGAAACTCAAGACCGAGTTAAAAGGATTTAATAGTGCCATTACATCTATCGCTTCTGTAAATAATAGAATTGTTGGGTTAAGCCAAGATAAAACCATCCGCATTTGGAATACTTCCACTTCCGAACTTTTAGCAACAATTTTCCTTACTTCTAAAAATGATTGGATTTGCTGGACACCACAAGGATATTATCAGGCCTCAAGTGGGGGCGAAAAGTATATTGGCTGGCAAATAGATGAAGATGTCAATAAGTTATCCAAATTTTATAAAAGCAGTGTATTTGCCTCAAAATTTCATAACCCTGAAATGGTAAAACAAACAATTGCCACAGGTAGTTTTGAAATTGCAAAGGAAAAAATTAAAGAAATAAAGCCAGTTTTTGTGCAATCAAATGTTAAACAAGCACATAAAGAAATTTTAGAAAAACCATTAGAAGTTTTAAGTGCAGCTCCTGTTATAGAATGGATTACCCCTGAGCTTCAAACTTCTGAGCTAAATCAATCCAAAATAACCATAAAAGTTAAGATTAAATCTACTTCAAAAATTAAAATAGTTAAAATACTAATTAATGGTCGTCCTTCTTCTAATAGCCGAGGTGTGGTTATCCCCAAATCGGTAGGCGAATTTGACATCTTGGTAGAACAAGAATTAGTGTTGTCAAATGATATAAACGAAGTAAGAATTTTTGTATCCAATCAGGATGCTAAGATGGTTTCTGAGAAACGAGTAATAAATTTAAAGAATGTTGGCGCAAGGGGACAGGGAAGGTCGCTGGATGTGATTAATTATATGGATAGGCCTGATTTGTATATTTTAAGTATTGGAATTTCTGATTATGTTCTTCCCGAGTACGACCTGAATTATGCTGATGACGATGCAGAATCTATTACTGAAGTTTTTGAAAAAATAGGAACCGAAGTATATAAAGATATTAATTCGGTAAAGTTATTAAACAGTGAGGCTGATAAACAAGCGATTTTGAATGCATTTGATAACCTAACACACAAAGTGAAGGCGAAAGATATGGTATTAATTTTTATTGCTTCTCACGGCATTAACAAAGAGGGGGAGTTTTTTATCTTGCCTCACGATGCCGATCTCATACAAAAACCTGGTATTTTAGTTAGTTGGAAAGATATAACGCAAACTTTAAGTGAATTGCCTTCTAATGTAATAGTGATGATAGATGCTTGCCGTAGTGGGCAATTAGGTGTTAATTTAACCAAATTTGGGGCAAATAACACAGAGGCTTTACGGAATGCTTCAAGCGATGAAAATGGGTTAGTATTAATGGCCGCATCTACGGGAAGTGAATCTGCGCTGGAAACACCACAATGGGGGCATGGTGCATTTACTTTATCAATTTTAGAAGGCATTGAAAAAGGGAAGGCAGATATTAAACCCGATGGAACCATATATTTAAGAGAACTTGATTTTTATGTTTCAGAACGAACGATTGAACTCACAAATGATGTTCAGCACCCTACAACTCAAAAACCAAGCACAATTAGCAGATTATCAATTATTAATTTAAATAAATAATGTATTTTTAAAAACAAAACCTAATAGTGAAACTGAAAGCACGCATTCTTTTAAGTAAGAAACGGTCTTTGAAAAGTATTTAACATTAAAATTAAAAAAACAAGAATTATGAAACTAATAAAAACATTAACACTCGCATTTGCAATCGTTTTTGCTTTTAGCACATTAACCGTTGCGCAATCTAAAAAGGCCAGAAAAACTGGCAAAAAAGAGATTAAGAAAAAAGCTGTAAAAGAAGCTCGGAAAGAGGCGAAATCATTTAAAAAACAAGATTATCATGTTTCTCCTGGGGCTTTGCCAATGGAAAAGCAAATTGAAACCGCCTGGATTAGACAGTATGAGATTGATGATGATGGTTACCCATTATACATTGTAGCCTCAGGTAATTCTGTAGCCAATACCCAAACTGCTGCAAAACTGCAAGCCACAGAAGTAGCTAAATTAGAGCTAGCAGGTTCTATTTCAACTCAAGTAGCAGCCCTAATTGAAACTAGTATTGCCAACCAGCAATTTAATGCAGAGGAAGCAGCTTCGGTTACAAAAACTGTAGCAGCAGCCAAAAATATTATTGCTCAAGAGCTAGGGCGTACTTTACCTTTGTTCGAAATTTACAGAACACTTAAAAATAAAAATGTTGAGGTGTTTGTAAGAATGGCCTATAACTCTGAAAAAGCAATGGCAGTAGCTCAAAAAGCGATATCTAAAAAATTGGAAGAAGAAACAGATATTGCCCACGACAAATTAGAGAAATTAATGAAGTGGGATAACTAGACTTGACTCTAAGTAGCTCCTGCGTAGGCAGGAGCCTTATCAAAGAAATTTATTGACCTTTTACGGATTTCTGCCTACGCAGGAACGATAGTATTATTAACTGTTTGAGGTTGGGTTTCCTAATGGGAATCCAACCTTTCTTTTTATTTTGGCTATGAGAAAATTAATATTATTTATTTCGTTCATAAGTTTGTTTTCTGGTGCAATTGCCCAAAAAGATGCTCCTTTTTGGTTAAATCCATACCAGAGAGAATCCAAATACCCAGCTAATCAATACTTAATTGGCCTCAGCTCTGAATTGGTGGGCAAAAATCAAAGCTTGGCAAATATTTACAAGCAGCTTAATCAAACTTCCCGTAATCAAATTATCGAATCGGTTCATGTAAATATTAAATCTGAAACAGTAATGAATATTTCGATCGTGAATACGGAATCGACACAGCTTTTAGATCAAAACTCAGTATCTATTTCTAAAGCAGAGCTGGTTGGTTTAAAATTCGAAAACTATTATAATAAGAAAAAGAAAACAGCATTTTCATTTTCTTATGTGCGTATTCAAGATATTATTGAGTACAACTTGGACATTATAAAAGTAAACACAGCTGCGATAGATAAAAATGTAGCTATTGCTAATACCAATATTGCCAACGGCAATAAAGAAAAAGCCATTGATTTATTATTTGAAAGCCAAGTAAAGTTAAAAGAAATAAACACAGCAGCGGTAATGCTAATGGCTTTGGATCAAGATGAAAAGCTTGATTTTAATAAAATTGGGCAAATGAAATTGGATGTTGCTCAAGGAACAGACGACTTTTTTAATAAAGGCAGTTTGAATGTTCAGCAGCTAGCTTCGTTTTACGCCTATGGATTGCAATTACAATTAGGAGACGCTGGAATTACAGTATGTAAGGGAAAAATTGGCTATGAGAATTCTGGTAAGGAAAGTAAATTTTCTACAGAATTTAATAAGCGTGTACTTAATAAACTAAGTGATTTAGAATTGGTGAAAGTAGGAGAATCGGGTTGTGATTTTACTTTTGAAGGAAGCTTTAATAAAGCAAATGAACACATTGTTATTGTGGCTAATTTTGATGAAGCAAACGGTAAAGTAAGAGCTACAGTAAACAATAAATTTCCTTATCAATCAGTTCAATTTGGAGAACTTTCGTTTCTGCCGGAGAATTTTGAGTATATAGATAATTTGTCTGAAATAATAATAATTCCTGATAAGGAAGCATACACCATAAAAAAAGTAGAACTCTTTAGAAATCCAGTGAATGTACTGGTTCAATTGGATGGAAATCCTTTGAAAGATATGCCTGTTCATTTTAAGATTTTGCGCAATGATGCAATGGAGTATGAAACAACTATTATTTCGGATAAAAATGGAGTGGCAGAACTGGTAATAAATACGGAGCAAATAAAACGTAGTGGTGAGCTACTATTACATGCTGATGTTGATGTGGTAGATTTGTTAGGAGTGGAGGAGAACTCTGATTTTATTCAAAATACATTAAAGGAACATCCTCTGCAAGCGAAGCAATTAAAAGTTAAAGTACTAGCACCTACGGTTTACGTAACTTCTAAAGAATATGCTTTAGGTGAGCCTTTAGGAATCAATATTTTAGCTCCGTCTGTTAAAAACGCATTGATTGAGTTAGATTATAAATTTATAGATAGTGCTGAGGGTGCAGATTATATAATTACCATTGAAGCAGCAACCAGAAGCGGGCAGGCAAACCAGTATGGTTATTTTGCCTATTTAGATGCAACTATTTCTATGGTTAGAACAGATACAGGAAAAGGAATTTATAAAAATTCTTTAACAAACATAAAAGGGGCAGGGGCAAATTTTGGAATGGCAAGTGCAAAAGCTTACGAAAAAACAAAAAAAACCATTGGCAATGAAATATCTTATCAGTTGGAATTTGGCAAGTAAGCTTTACTTAGAGTCTGCTAAAAAACACTTATCTGATTAATAATTAATTGCAAAAATTACTTAGGTGTTAAGTGCAGGGATATTGGCCTAAAATAACCAAAACCCTTGTGTACTTGGGACTTTTTCAGCAAGCCCTACTTACCAACATCTAGAGCAAAACTTAATAATTGCTTGTAAATTATTTCTGCTACTCTGGTGCTAGATTTTTCTAATAAAATATTCGAACTAGGGTATTTGGGTTCGGTTTCACTTAAATTAGGCAAAGCTCTTTTATCTCCAGAGTAGCTTGTAATCCATCTTTTTCTCCAATGATCAGTTCCATTCGATATTCCTGTCTTTACAATATTTCCAGTTTTAACATCTAGTACTTTAAACGAACCTCCAACGGCAGCATCAGCATATTTCTCTGCAATTTTAACAGTGGCATAAACTTCTTTATAAATCGGGCGCGTTTTTTCTTTGCCTTTTTTATTTATATATTTTTCCTCCCCTACCTTAACGCTTGCAGAATGATTAGAAGAAGTGGGAGAATTTACATCTTTATCAACAATGATGCTTGAAATGTTTCCTACTAGTATCACATCAACACCTTTTAATTCTCCAATGCTTGAGGTTGTACTCTCATCCATTAGACCTGACAGTGCTAGTTTTTGTTCTCTAATAACAACGTCTAATTGGTTTCTGTCAATTACCTCAAAAAATTCTAATTCCAGTGCTTTTGCTGCCAACATATTTAATAATTTATCGCTCACTAAGGCTCCAATGTCACCATATTTATCATTATTTGATTCAAACTTCATAAGCCCCATTCTTGTCGTGCCTAATTTTTTTACTTGATCGTATCTTTCATTTGCATCACGGTAGTCTGGCACATAATAATCAGACCACCTATACCGTTTGGCGGCCATTCTCGCATTTAATTTGCTACCTTGGCTTTCTAGTTTCCGAGCTTCGGCATAATGCATTTTTGCTGCTGCTTCCTTTGCCTTTGTTAAATTTTCTTTGGCTTCAGCTAATTTACTCTTATAGTCTCCAAATGTAGGATGAAACCCTGGGTCTTTCTTCTTAGACCCTTGAAGTGATTTAGCAGGTACTTCTTTTAATATATTATCTGTGGTTCTCATGGCTTTATAAAGCCTAATAATTTCTGCAATCTCAGTTACCGTTTGGTCGCCTTCAAACGATTCTGTGTTCTCTTCTAAAATTTCTATTCGGTTTAGGTTAGCCTGTACCGATCTGTTATAGCTATCGTGTAAATATTGTTGAGAGTTTGATATTTGCCCTTTTTTTGTCGCTATTCTTAACGCATAAGCGGCATTCATTGCAGCTTCTGTATAATTTCCACTTTTTATAAAGCCCTTAGCTGCTTTAGTATATTTATTTATTTTTTGTCCCTCAGTAACCCGGTATGGTTTAACTGAATAATTTGGTTGTGCCATTGCTCCAACGCTTAGGGCTACCAAAATCGAGAGTAGTTGCAAGTTTTTCATAATAGAAATATAGATTAAAAATTTGATTGTACTAATTTAAACAAAAGTTTCACTATGCCTGCACTTCAAATAAGAAAATCAATCCCGAATTTATACGGAAAAATATTTTTTTAGATGGGCATAAATTTCAAAAACAGGAAACCCCATTACATTATAATAAGAGCCTTCAATGGTAGAAATGCCAATAAGCCCTATCCAATCTTGAATACCATAAGCCCCTGCTTTATCTCTTGCATTATTAGATCTTACATAAAATCCAATCTCCGTATCGGTTAAGCTTTCAAAGCTTACTTTAGTTGAAACATCAAAAGAATAAACTTCGTTATTTGCTCTAATACTAACTCCGGTAATAACTTCATGGGTTTTATTCGCTAATTGCTTTAGCATATTTGTTGCTTCCGTATTTGAATCAGGTTTATTTAGAACATTATTGTCTGCAATTACAATGGTATCAGCAGTAATAACAATATGGTGCTTAGCTAAAAAATCATAAGCTTCGCCTTTTAAATTTGCTAAATACAATGCTGAATCTCTAGGCTTAACATCCTCTGGAACTATTTCATTTACTTCATTGGTTTGCACCTTAAATGGCATTTCCAATTTGGTTAATAGTTCTTGCCTTCTTGGTGAAGATGAAGCTAAGATAAGCGGATATCGTAATTGTATCATTTAAATGCTCTTTGTTTCCAATTCGACTTTTTTGTTTCTGCTTTGCCTACAACACTACTTTTTTGTTGTGAGGATTCATTGAAAAGCATTCCGGCCATTGTTGCAGCTATTTTTTCTTCCACAGGGTGTTGGTTTTTTAAGCTGTTGGAATCAAAGTGCTTTTCTACAAATTTTGTGTCGAAACTGCCATCTATAAAGGCCTTATGTTCAAAAACATATTTGCAAAATGGAAGGGTAGTTTTAATACCTGTGATATCGTATTCTTCAATGGCTCTAATCATACGTTTTCTTGCCTCATCTCTGGTAGCGCCATAAGTAATCAATTTTGCAATCATTGGATCGTAATATATAGGAATACTCATTCCTTGATTAAAGCCATCATCAACCCTTACCCCATAGCCCTGAGGCCTAACATAGGTGGTTAGCTTACCAATGTCTGGCAAAAAGTTGTTTTCAGGATCTTCTGCATATACCCTCACTTCGAAGGCATGACCATTAAGTTGTATGTCTTCTTGTTTAAAGTCAAGTGCTTTGCCTTCAGCAATTAAAATTTGTTGCTTTACCAAATCAATTCCTGTAATTAGTTCCGATACAGGGTGCTCTACTTGAAGTCGGGTATTCATTTCTAAAAAGTAGAAGGCTCCGTTTTCATATATAAATTCTACGGTGCCAGCACTATAATAATTACAAGACTGAGCAACTCTTACTGCAGCTTCGCCAAGCTCCTTTCTTAAGGTTGGAGAAATAACCATAGAAGGTGCTTCTTCAATTACCTTTTGGTGTCTTCTTTGAATAGAACATTCGCGCTCAAATAAATATAAAATATTGCCTTGCGTGTCGCCTAAAATTTGTACTTCAATATGTTTATTCGACTCAATAAATTTTTCGATAAAAACAGAACCATCTCCAAAGGAAGAAGTAGCCTCACTAATAGCCAGATTCATATTTTCTTCAAGTTCGTTTTCATTACGAACAACACGCATACCCTTTCCTCCTCCACCTGCACTAGCTTTTATTAGTATAGGGTATCCTATTTCTTTCCCTAGCTTCTTTGCATACTCAGGGTCGGCAATTGCTTCATCAGTACCAGGCACCATTGGTATATTATAAGCACTCACTGCTTTTTTTGCTGCCAGCTTATTGCCCATAATTTTTATGGCATTAGAAGAAGGGCCAATAAAAATAAGACCTGCTTTTTCCACCTTATCGGCAAAATCTGCATTCTCAGATAAAAAACCATACCCTGGGTGAATGGCATCTACATTTAGTAGCTTACAAAATTCAAGTATTTTATCGCCTAAAAGATACGATTCTGAAGAGGGGGGAGGCCCCAATAAAACAGCTTCGTCAGCTGCAAAAACGTGAGGAGATTTGCGATCAGCTTCGCTGTAAACAGCAACCGTTTTTATCCCCATATCTTTGGCAGATCGAATAATTCTAAGGGCAATTTCTCCACGGTTTGCAATAAGTATTTTCTTGATTTGTGGCATCTTTTTTCGGTTTTACACAATAGTACAAAAACAGATAGAAGCAATTAATACGTTTAGATAAGATTTTGTGATTTAGCTCGCCTACTTAAAATACAAATTCTATTAAAACAATAATAAGTGCATTTTACGTATATTTGCGACCGTTAAAAACAGAATAATAAATTCTATAAACCGATTAGATAGTGGATATATTTAAAAAATTAATGCTCGATAGAGGACCTCTTGGTAAACATGCGAATGTAGAAGAAGGGTATTTTATGTTCCCAAAATTGGAGGGTGAGATAGCTCCAAGAATGAAATTTAGAGGAAAAGAAGTATTAACATGGAGTCTTAATAACTATTTAGGACTAGCAAATCACCCAGAAATAAGAAAGGTAGATGCCGATGCAGCCAAAGAATGGGGGTTGGCTTACCCTATGGGTGCAAGAATGATGTCAGGCAACACAGTACTGCACGATCAACTGGAAAGTGAGCTAGCTACTTTTGTGCAAAAAGAAGCTTGTATGTTACTTAATTATGGTTATCAGGGTGTTATGTCTGCCATTGATGCTATTGTAGATAGAAGAGACGTAATTGTATATGATGCAGAGTGCCATGCTAGTATTGTAGATGGAGTAAGACTACACATGGGTAAACGATTTGTGTACCCTCATAATAATATAGAAAACCTTGAAAAGCAGCTTGAGCGTGCTCAAAAAATTGTTGATGAAACGGGCGGTGGCATATTAGTAATTACTGAAGGCGTATTTGGTATGTCAGGTAATATGGGTGATTTAAAAGGAGTAGTTTCTTTACGTAAGAAATTTGATTTTAGATTACTAGTTGACGATGCTCATGGATTTGGTACTATGGGTGAAACAGGTGCTGGAGCAGGAGAAGATCAAGGTGTACAGGATGAAATAGATTTATATTTTTCAACCTTTGCAAAATCAATGGCTAGCATAGGTGCTTTTATAGCAGGTAATAAGGATGTTATTGAATATCTAAAATTTAATACAAGATCACAAATATTCGCTAAATCTGTTCCTATGCCATTAGTAAAAGGAGCGTTGAAAAGGCTTGAGCTACTTAGGACAAAACCTGAACTTAGAGAAAATCTTTGGAAAATAGTTGATGCCTTACAAAACGGATATAAGAAGAATGGATTTAATATTGGAACCACGAAAAGTCCTGTAACACCCGTAGTTCTAAACGGAACAGTAGGTGAGGCTGCTAACTTAGCCATGGATTTAAGAGAAAGTTATAGTGTATTTTGTTCGGTTGTAATTTATCCGGTAGTGCCTCGTGGAACAATCATTTTAAGGATTATTCCAACAGCAGATCATACTTTAGCGGACGTTGAGCAAACGATTAATGCTTTTGTTAAAGTGAAGAAAAAGCTTGATGATGGCTATTATAAAGAGCAAAAATTAGTAGAATTTAGCGAATAACCACCAATAAATACCGTTAGGGTGTTGTTTTATATACAATTTAACTATATTGGCTAAATAATAATTTAAATAAATAAAAAATAACCTTAAAACTTTAAACTGAAATGAAAAGATTCGAAGAATTACAAAACCT
>CAZZML010000063.1:0-11138 GCA_964654735.1 uncultured Roseivirgaceae bacterium
AAAATGCTAATTGAATCTGGGAGATCGAATCTAATGGGGAGTTGGCTTCAATTAATAGAGGTGTCCTCTAGTTAAATTTCATTCTATCTATAGGTAATTCGTTACATTTGAGTATGCAAATAATTGAGTGCCCTAGAGACGCTATGCAAGGAATACAAGAATTTATTCCTACTGAAGTAAAGGTTGAATATTTAAACAAATTATTGAAGGTAGGGTTTCATACCTTAGACTTTGGGAGCTTCGTTTCTCCCAAGGCCATTCCTCAATTAAAAGATTCAAATGAGGTATTAGCCGGGCTTAATTTAGGTGTATCAAAAACTAAGTTATTAGCTATTATAGCTAATAACAGAGGTGCAATGGAAGCAGTGGTACATCAAGAAATTTCTTACTTGGGATACCCTCTATCTATATCAGAAACTTTTCAACAGCGTAACACAAACAAATCTATAGCAGCCGCTTTGGAAGATGTTTCAAGCATACAGGAGTTATGTGCAAAAAACAGAAAAGAATTGGTGGTGTATATCTCTATGGCTTTTGGAAACCCTTATGACGACCCTTATTCAATTGATTATTTAGAACAGTTTACGGATATTTTAACAACACTTGGAGTAGATATTATCTCCCTTTCTGATACCATAGGTGTAGCAAGTGCCAATCAAATAAAAAAGATTTTCTCCTTGTTTAGTTATACATACCCCGAAATTAATTTTGGAGCTCACCTACATGCTACAAAGGAAACGGCTGCTGAAAAGATTAAGGCTGCATTAGAGGCAGGCTGTGAACGTTTTGACGGTGCAATTTTAGGGTATGGTGGTTGTCCGATGGCCAAAGATGAGTTGGTTGGCAACATCGATACAAAAGTGATTATTGATGAGGTTAATAAATCATGTAATGCTCAATTAAAGCTAGATATGGATGCTTTTCAAGATGCAGAAAACTATGCTTCTTTGCATGTATTTGGAAAATACCATTGATTTTAATCTCAAGATGACTAACTTGGTCAAGTTGTATCGAATAGGAAATAATGGATATTATTAATATAGCAGAGGCAAAGTCACATCTTTCTAAATTGATAGATATGGCTTTGAAGGGGAAAGATATTATTATTGGTAAACGCAATGTGCCTTTGGTTAGGTTGTCTGTAATTAATCCACCACAAAAAGAAAAGAGAAGAGGGGGACAACTTAAAGGTAAAATTCATATTTCTGGTG
Organism: uncultured Roseivirgaceae bacterium; assembly: GCA_964654735.1. Classification (GTDB taxonomy): domain Bacteria; phylum Bacteroidota; class Bacteroidia; order Cytophagales; family Cyclobacteriaceae; genus JAKISE01. The sequence goes on from CAZZML010000063.1 coordinate 1,212, forward strand.
ATTTTGATTCTTTACCGGACGATATTCAAAGCTCATTTGATGGCCTGCAAACATGAGGCTCTTATTAGACACCCATGTGTATTTGTGGTGGTTAGATAATCCATCTCTATTATCATCAAAAGCAGTTAAACTCATTGAGAATCCGGGTAATACTGTATTTGTTAGTGCGGCAGTTTCTTGGGAAATATCTATAAAAAAAGGGATTGGGAAACTTAAAGTACCCCACGAGATAATGGATTTTATGAATGACTTAAATTTTATTGAACTCCCTATTACAATCCAACATACGCACGAGTTAGCTCTGCTCGAAAGTATTCATAATGATCCTTTTGATCGGATTCTTTTAGCGCAAGCCAAGACAGAACGGTTAATATTTATTACAAGAGATAGCCAAAGTCTCAAGTATTCAGGTATTAAAATGATACGAGCATAGAGCTATAAAACTCTACTCGCTCCCCAGGCAAAAGCTGCCCAACCTATAATAAAAGCAAGTCCTCCCAACGGAGTAATGGCACCTAGTTTTGTAAATCCCGAAAGAGATAGTGCATAGAGCGAACCTGAAAAAAGTAAGATGCCTGCCATAAATCCATAGCCAGCTATATTAAATGCTTTGTGCTGAAATTGAATCATAAGCAAACCGAGTAAAATGAGAGCCAACGAATGATAGAACTGGTATTTTACAGCAGTTTCAAACGTTTCTAGCTTGCTAGTGGCTTCTAATGTGGTTTTTAGCCCATGGGCACCAAAGGCACCAATCATAACGCTTAACATGCCCAAAAGGCTTCCGGTAATTATAAATATTTTATGCATTTAGTGTGCAGCTTCTTAATCCAAAAATAGAACTTCCTATGCGAACTATCGTGCTTCCCGCCTCAAGTGCTAATTTATAATCACCACTCATGCCCATCGAAAGTTCTTTCATTTCAATATTATAAGGTAAGTTAGTTTGCTTAAGTTCGTCAAAAGCTAATTTTAGTTCTTTAAATTCTGTGCGTATTTGTTTTTGATTTGTAGTGTTTGTTGCCATACCCATTAAACCAATAATTTTAATATGATTGAGTACTTTAAGCTCAGGATTATTGATAATGTTTTTTAATTCACTGGTATTAAAACCAAATTTGGCCTCTTCTTGCGCAATATGTACTTGCAGTAAGCAAGGTATAATACGACTGTTTTTAGCAGCTTGCTTATTAATTTCTTTCAAGAGTTTCAAAGAGTCCACCGCATGAATTAGGCTGACAAAGGGTGCTATAAACTTAACCTTATTGCGCTGAAGATGCCCAATAAAATGCCATTCAATATCTTTGGGTAAGGCCTCTGCCTTTGCAACCAGTTCTTGCACCTTATTTTCACCGAAAATTCGATTACCTGCTTTATAGGCTTCCAATAAATCCTCATGGGGCTTTGTTTTGCTTACAGGCACTAATTTAGTGTTAAAAAGTGCAAGTTCCTTCCAAAGTGTTTTAAGCGATTCTGCAATCATAGTATAATATTAATCTTGAAGTATATTGCTCACAAAGGTAGATTTGAACAGGAACCAAATTAAGAAAAGTACGGTCGCCCATTTTAAATAAATTTGATAAAAATCATTGGTGTCCTTATAGCGGTTTTCTTTAATTTCAGCCTTTTCGTACTTATCTATTAAACCAAAAACCTCTTCCAGTGCTTTATTATTAGATACCCTGTAAAATTGCCCATTGCCTATTTCGGCTATTTTTCTGAGCGTAGTTTCATCCAACGAATTTTCTATATATTTTGGCTGTCCAAAAAAATCTTTACCAAAGGGTACTCTTCCTTCCTTGCCCACAGCAATGGTATAAATTTTAATATTATAAGCATCGGCCAACTCAGCAGCAGTAATCGGGTCGATATTGCCGGCTGTATTTTCTCCATCGCTCAGTAATATAACCACTTTAGAGGCTGCTTCCGATTCTCGCATTCTATTTGTTGCCACAGCTAAAGCACTCCCTATGGCTGTTCCTCTATTCTGGATCATATCAAAATCAATGTCTGCTAAATGAGCTTTTAATAAATCATAATCAGTAGTAAGGGGGGAGAGAGAATAAGCATCTCCGGAAAAAACGACTATTCCAATTCGGTCTTGAAACCTGCCTGTTACAAAATTTTCTGCCACCTCCTTAGCGGCTTCGAGCCTGTTTGGTTTAAAATCCTCTATTTGCATCGACTCAGAAATATCAATAACCATCATTATATCTATTCCCTCTGTCCACTGCTCCACTTTTTCATTGGTTTTTTGAGGGCGGCCTAATGCTAACACAAGGCAGCCCAGAGCCAAAAACAAAAAGAAGTTAGGCAGGAACCTAAGTAATACTACGGGCGACCACTTAATTTGCTCTTTAGGCAATGCAACAGGCAACTTTTGTCCAAGTCCTCTGCCGATAAGCCATTTAATTAGAAAGACCACCGGAATCAGTAGTAATAGGAATAAGAAATTTTTATTGGCCCAGTCGAAAGCAGATAATACATCTGGCTGAAACCAATGTGTTGAGAACCAAGGCTGATTTGATAAATCTAAATTATCCATGTACTATAAGGTTCACTTTGTTAGTATATTCGTTTTGAGCGATGCCTTTTATGGTCTGATATGCATCGGTAAGTAAGCTTTCATCTTTTGGGCCGTAAATATTTCTATCAATGGCCATTAATGCTGTTTCTACATTTGAATATTTAAGCAATGAAACAATTTCCGTTGTAGTCAGTTTTGTGAAAGGCTCCCCCGTAAGTTTTTCCAAATATGCTTTCCATAGAGTTAGTATTTCTTCGGTATTCAAAAAATTGTTTGTTACCAAATTATCAAAAGCTTCAATAAATTTTATATTTCTTTTCTTTAATCTATAGATAGAAATTTTGTTAGTAACCGTTTTGCCAAAAACAAACCACAGAATAACAGTAATTACAATAAGTATTATAAGTGCAATGGAGGCATAAGGGTAATTAAAAGCCATTGGCACCTCTACATAATTAGTATTGGCAACCATTACTACCGAATCAGGGATTGATTCAACTACATGTTTCAGAATTACAGAGTCTTGCGAAGTCCATAAAATAAGGCTATCAAACTCGTTAATCTTATACACAGGCATTTTTAAGAATTGAATTGAATCTATTTCAAAAGTAGAAAGGTAGTAAATGGCACTATCTACGCTAAAAATGCTATCAGATTTTGTTGGGAAATAGGTCTTTTTTGTTAATTCAAATGGAAAGAAATTGTACAGAGAATCCGGGAAAATAATTTCCATGGCTTTAGGGTATTTAATGCTAAGCACAAATTCAATGGGCTCTCCAATTTGAACGCTATCTTTTAAGAACTGGCCTTTAGGTGTAATGTTTTGAGCCAAGCCAGCCGAAAAAACTAAAAAGAAAATAAGTAAAGAATAAACTTTTTTAGGCACGTTTCAATGATTTATTTCTAACTCTAAACATTTTTATTAGTTGAGGTACATAATTTTCCTCCGTATCAATGGCTAAGTGGTTGATTTGATGTTTTCGGCAAAATCCAATAAGATGGCTTTTATTTTCAGAGTAAGTATTATGCAAATTTTTTCTAAAACTTGCGGAAGAGGTGTTTACCCACATTTTTTTCTTATTCTCATTATCCCACACCGGAATAATTCCTAGCTTTGGAATTTGAGTTTCGCGCTTATCGCTAATTTGGATAGCAATAAGATCGTGGCGTTTGGCCAATGCTTTTAAGTTTTTTTCATACCCTTCATCAATAAAATCGGAAATAAAAATAATAATACTTCTTCTTTTAACCGCATTAAGGGTGTACATAATGCCCTTATTTAAATCAGTTTTATGAGAAATACTTTTGTGTTTGAACAGGGCATGTAAAATTTCACTTGCGTGCTTTTCACCCTTGCCTGCCTTAACAAATTTTTCCTTAACATCCGAATAGGTAATAAGACCAACCTGGCTCGATTCTTTTAACCCGACCAGAGCCAGCACTCCACAAATTTCCTTGCCAATATCAATTTTTTGCTTTCCGGGACTTCCAATTTCGTGCGAGGCACTAATATCCAGTAAAAAATAAACAGTTTGCTCCTTCGTTTCTTTGTATTTTTTTACAAATGTTTGGTCATACTTAGCGGTCGATCTCCAATCAATAGAGCGAATATCATCGCCATATTGGTAGGGGCGAATATCATCAAATTCAAGGCCAGATCCTTTAAAAATAGAATGAAAATCGCCCTGCATTTGCGAATTTATTGCCTTCCGTATATGTATTTCGTATTTTCTAAGTTTCTTTACGAGTTCACGCATATTGGCATCTTTGTTGTTATTAAGATATTAGATTTTAGACAAATGCTGTTATGTCTAATATCTAATATCTAGCATCTAAAACTATAACTGCAAACATAGTATTTTTGACCCGTGAGGAAAGCAATTTATTTTATATTTATGTTAACGGCAATAGCTTGTGGGCAGTCAAATTCGCAAGAAAAAATTATGACCCATGAGCAGATGGTTAATTATTTGATTCAACTGCATATTGCCGAAGCGCAGGTTCAAAACCTGAGGCTAAGAAAAGATTCCTCGGAGATAGTATTTAATATCTACGAAAAATACTTACTGTCCGAAAGCGGCTTGTCAGATTCCCTGTTTGTAAATAGTTATAATCACTATTTACAGTATCCAGAACAGCTTGAAGCCATTTATGAAGTTGTTGTTGACAGTATTAGTGTTCGTAAATCTAAAGAGGATGTGTTAAAATGATTTATCCATCAAGCATTGAGAAAAAGCTTGGTTTCGATGCCATTCGAGCATTATTACTAGAGGCTTGCAAGTCGCCTTTGGGAGCAAGGTATGTTAACCTGATGAAACCCAGCATTAAGCTAGACCAGATTCAGGTATGGATTAATCAGGTTAATGAGTTTAAAGATGGAATTTCGCAAGGAGTAATACCAAGCATCGGTGAGTTTTACGATATTAGAAATTCGCTCAAACAAGCAGAAGTTGAGAATGCTGTTATTGACACGGATTCTTTACATCAGGTGGCACAAACTTTATTTATTGCCAATAAGCTTCACCAAAGTTTACTAGAGTTAGATGAAGCAAACTTTTCAGAGTTAAAACAGTTAAGTGGGAAAGTAATATTTCCAACAAGCTTATTAAAGGCTTTAGCCAAGGTGTTTGATGGGGATGGAAAGATTAAAGATGATGCGAGTAATGCACTGAAAGAAATTAGAAAAAGTTTTAGAGTTGAAGAAGGCCGATTGAGGTCGATTATTCAAAAAGCTTTTAAACAGGCTCAAAAGGATGGATTCGTTCCTGAAGGTACAACGATTTCTGTGAGAGAAAACAGGATGGTTATTCCAATTAACTCTAGTAATAAAAGACATATTAAAGGGTTCGTTCACGATGAATCGGCTTCCGGAACCATTTCATTTATTGAACCTGTAGAATCTCTTGAAGCAAATAATAAAATTCGGGAATTAGAATTGGCTGAGCGAAGGGAGATTCATGCCATTTTAGCAAAACTTACCGAGCTTATTAGGCTACAATTAGTTGAGGTAAAATCCACGATATTTTTTATTGGAGTGGTAGATTTTATTGGGGCTAAGGCAAAAGTTGCGTTAAAATTAGATGGGAATATCCCAAAACTGGTTTCGCAACCTAACATTGAATTAATTGAGGCAAAGCACCCACAGTTAGTTTTATCATTTTCCAAAGAGGAGCGTGAGGTTGTTCCACTTACAGTTGAACTGGATGCTAAAAATCATCTATTATTAATTTCTGGGCCTAATGCAGGAGGTAAAAGTGTTGCGTTAAAAACGATTGGTATCAATCAATATATGCTGCAATGCGGGGTGTTACCTTTGGTACACTCCGATTCGAAGATGTCTGTTTTTGATGATCTGTTTATTGATATTGGTGATGAACAATCCATTGATAATGATTTAAGCACGTATAGTTCTCATTTAAAGAATATGAAAACTATGCTCAAGCATGCGAGCAATAAATCTTTAATTCTTATTGATGAGTTTGGTACAGGAACCGACCCGTTATTTGGCGGAGCCATAGCAGAGGCTATGTTAGAGCAATTTGTTGTTCAAAACTGCTTTGGTGCTATAACAACGCATTACAGTAATTTAAAGGCATTCGCAGAAAGGACTGAGGGAATTATTAATGGTGCTATGCGATTTAGTATGGAGCATCTTGAGCCTGAGTATGCTTTAGAAGTGGGTCGCCCCGGAAGTTCCTTTGCTTTAGAATTAGCTCAAAAATCAGGAGTGCAGGGAGAGGTTATAAAAAATGCAAAAAATAAACTTGGTGCAGACCAATTAGATATTGAAAAGCTCTTGAATAAATTAGAACGACAAAAGCAAAAACTGCGAGAAAGGGAAAACTCCCTTAAAGTGAAAGAGAACAAAGTAGCTCAACTTGAAAAAAAATATGCAGAGCTCAATGAATCGATCGAAACAAAGAAAGCTGAAATTATAGAAAAAGCTCGTGCTGAAGCCGCTAGTTTATTAAAAAACACTAATCGGCAAATTGAAAAAACAATACGGCATATAAAAGAAAGTAAAGCGGAGAAAAAAGAAACTAAAAAAGTTAGAAAATCTCTTAGTTCATTTTCTGAAGAGGTAAGCAAGGGTATTAAAAAAAATAAACCCCAAATTAAACACGAACCTGCTTCGGGTTCTATTATAGTTGGCAGTTATGCCGTACTCGATGAGGGAACCAACCCTGTGGAGGTTGTTGAAATTAAAGGAAAAGAAGCTAAAATTATAGCTGGCAATTTTACTTCGTTTGTAAAGTTAAACAGGCTTACCAAAGTTTCGAATAAAATTGCACGAACAGCTAATCGAACAGCAAGTTCTTCCAGTATTAGCATTAATTTGCTTGATAAACGAGCTAATTTTTCTTCAAAACTTGATGTGCGTGGTAAGCGTAGCGAAGAAATTTATGCGTTAGTTGATAGTTTTATGAACGATGCGGTTATGCTGGATCAATCAGAAGTAAGAGTGCTGCATGGCAAGGGGGGTGGTGTGCTTCGAGATATAATTAGGCAACAGTTAAAAGAGTATCCGTTTGTTGCACATGTTGACGATGAGCATGTTGAAAGAGGAGGGGCGGGAATTACAGTTATTAATCTGCAATAAGTATCAATTGATTGACACTTATACCTTCAAATAATGTCAATTGATTGACATTGTTAATTAATATTCGTATTATTGCATTGATATAACGCATAATTATGGACCAGTTAATTCAAAGTTTTTATAGCAAGTATGCACTAACACAAACAAGGCTTGTTAGAAATTACATTAATAATATAGACTGGAGCAACAGGTTTATAGGTATAAAAGGAAGCAGAGGAGTAGGAAAAACCACCTTAATATTGCAATATATAAAACAGAATTACTCTGCGGATAATCGGGTTTTATATGTGAGTTTAGATAGTTTATATTTTTCTGAATATAACTTGTATAATCTTGCAGATGAATTTTATAAAAAAGGAGGTGAATTACTGGCAATAGATGAAGTTCATAGATACCGGAACTGGTCGCAAGAGTTAAAAAACATATATGATGATATGCCTGAGCTAAAAGTTATTTTTACAGGTTCATCGTTGCTGCACTTACACCAAGCCAAAGCAGACTTAAGCAGGCGTGCGGTTATGTATCATATGCAAGGGCTGTCGTTTAGAGAATTTATTCTTTTTGAAACAAATATTGATTTTCCAACATATACACTTAATGAAGTCATAAAAAATCACTCTTCTATTGCAATGGAGGTAATAAAAAAAATAAAACCTTTGGCATTTTTTAAAAATTATTTAACCCATGGGTACTACCCGTTTTACAAAGAAAATATTGCTTCTTTTCATCAGAAATTGAGCGAAATTATTTTAACAAGTTTAGAGGTTGATATTCCACAATTCTCACTAATTCAAACCTCAAATATTACTTACTTAAAAAAATTATTAAAAATCATAAGCAATTCTGTGCCATTTAAGCCTAATATGAATTCGTTAAGTAAGCGCACCGGGATAAGCCTAAATACTATGAAACTATATATTAAGTTATTAAATGATGCTGATTTATTACAATTATTATATGCTGAAAACAAAGGAATAAATAGTTTAAATAAGCCGGAAAAAATTTATTTAAACAACGCTAATTTAATGTATAATTTAGGAGATACGCACACGAATATTGGTAATGTTCGAGAGACGTTTTTTTTTAATCAGCTCAACTATAAATTAGAAACAAATTCATCTAAACAGTCTGATTTTTTAGTAGAGAATACATATACTTTTGAAGTAGGTGGAAAAAACAAAACCAAAAAACAGATAGGGGCTATACCTAATTCTTTTATTGTTAAAGATAACATTGAAATTGGTACAGGCAATAGCATCCCACTTTGGCTCTTTGGTTTTTTGTATTAATGCGGGTTTAAATTTAAAGGGCAAAAAAAGACTGTTCAATTATTGAACAGTCTTTTTTTATGATTATTTCCTACTACTTGGTCATTTTAAAAACCCAAGAACCTGTAATTCCGGAAATCTTTCCATTAACAGCCTCATCATAAGCAAAGGTCATTGTTAAGTTATTTGCATCAATAACAGTAATTGAAACTTCTACATCATCATCACGTGTAAACTTATTTACATTAACATTATCAGTTCCTTTTCCAACAAACTCCCAGGTACCAGTAGTCTTCCAAACTCCTTCTTCTCCTTCAGGAGACCCCGTTGAAGTGTATGCTCCATCAGTAAAAGCTAAACTAAAACCAGCCCAATCTCTAGCTGTATTATCAAATGTAACAGAAGATACTGCCCAAGTTCCTACTAACAAGGCAGTTTGTACTTCTTCAGGCGAAGGCTCAGGATCTGGATCGGGTTTGCAGCCCGAAAAAACTACTAAGCCAAGCAATAATGCTAGTGATGTGATTTTTAATTTGTTCATAATAATTAAATTATTGTTCTAATTGATTTGTTAATATAGTTCTAACGATAAAAGTAACTAAAAAATTGAATAGGATTCAAAATAATGTTAGAAAATTCAATTTTAATTCATATAACCTTTCATTACTCCTCTATCTGAACCTCTAACAAAATTTAATATTTCATCTCTTTCTTTGGAAGGGCGCAGTTCAAGTTCAATTAAATCTAACGCTTTGGAGTTATTTAGCCCCTTTAAAAAGAGGTATCTATAGACTTCTTGTATTTCATTAATTTTTTCAGAAGTATAACCTCTGCGTCTTAATCCAACAGAATTAATTCCACTATACGACAAAGGTTCTCTTGCCGCTTTTGTAAAAGGTGGCACATCTTTACGTACCAAAGAACCGCCACCTATGTAGGCATGAATACCAATTTTTGTAAATTGTTGAATGGCACAGCTACCACCAAAAACCACAAAATCATTTACAATAACATGCCCGGCAAATTGAGAGGCATTTCCTAAAATGCAATTGTCGCCAATAATGCAATCATGCCCTAAATGCACATAAGCCATAATTAAGCAATTATCACCTACTTGGGTCTTATGCTTATCTGTTGTACCCTTGTTAATAGTAACACACTCCCTTATCGTTGTGTTGTTGCCAATAAAAACAGCAGTTTCTTCCCCGTTATACTTTAAATCCTGTGGAATAGCTGAAATGACAGCTCCAGGGAAAATTTTGCAATTTTTTCCAATTCTGGCACCATCCATAATAGTTACATTGCTTCCGATCCAAGTACCTTCACCAATTTCTACATTTTTATCAATGGTAGAAAAAGGTTCTATTACTACATTTCTGGCAATTTTTGCCTGAGGGTGTATATATGCTAAAGGTTGGTTCATTTGTATTCTTGTTTAAGCTACCTTTTAAATGTTTAAAAGCTATTTTACATATTCCCTTAAATCCGCAAGGAAAATCTATTACAAGCCATAATATGATGTCATTCAGTCA
>CAZZML010000064.1:0-11029 GCA_964654735.1 uncultured Roseivirgaceae bacterium
GAATGGTTGGCAATTGGAATGCGTAATAGATTATTCATGAATTATTCAGGCTAAACTAGGGTAATTTATTAGTTCTAGCTTCTCATTACATGTCATTTCGAAGTGCAACGGAGAAATCTTAGCCATATTGCAATGCCAACATGGCAAAGATTCCTACGGAATGACTTGCAAAAGTGAAGTATTACGTCATTGAGAGGCACGAAGTAATCCCATTTTCATTAACAGATTGCTTCACTTCGTTCGCAATGACGACAAATGTGTTAATTGCCATTCGCAATTTTCGCTTCCTTTTTATCAGCAAACCAGTACATAACCTTATCGAAGAAAAGGTACATTACTGGAACGATGATTAGGGTTAAAAAGGTTGCAAATGTTAATCCAAAAATAATAGTCCACGACATTGGTCCCCAAAAAATTACATTATCACCTCCTACAAAGAAATCAATGTCATACTCCTGAAAGAACTTGATAAAATCAAGATTTAAGCCAGTAGCTAACGGAATCAGTCCTAAAATAGTTGTAATAGCCGTTAGTAGTACAGGTCGTAACCTAGTTTTGCCAGCCAAAATAATGGACTCTATAATTTCATTCATAGATAGTCGAACTTCTTCTCCTAGCTCTTCTCTTTTTCTTTTTCGAGTAAGCTCAATGTAATCGATTAGTACAATGGCATTATTTACTACAATGCCTGCCAAGGAAATAATTCCTATCATTGTCATCATAATTACAAAATCCATATGAAACGTAACTAAGCCCATAAATACCCCAATGGTACTAAAAAGTACAGAAGTCATAATAATAATAGGAGCCGTGATTTTATTAAATTGGGCTACAATAATTAAGAATATAAAGAACAAAGCAACGAGTAAAGCGTTACTTAAAAATGCCATTTCTTCGGCTTGTTTCTCTTGTTCGCCTCCAAATTTAAACTCATACCCATTGGGCATGTCAAAATCTTGTAAGGCTGCCTTTATTTCATCGTTAACAACAGTAGCATTTGCAGAACCCAACACATTTGAATAAAGAGTAATCACTTTTTTCAAATCCTTTCTTTTTACAGAACCATAGGTGTTGCTCAATCTTGCTTTTGCCAACGAAGCAATAGGTACTTGGTGCATTTCACCATCAATCTGATTTCTAAATGTGATATTTTTATTTACCAAAGCATTAATATCATACCTGTATTTATCACTTAACCTTAACTGAATCTCATAATCATCTTCGCCTTTTTTATACTTGGAAACTTCCTTTCCAAAAATGGCTGTTCTTAATTCATTGGCGATGGTGTAGGTTGAAATACCGAAACGTCTTGCCTTATCACGGTCAATATCAATAATTAATTCAGGCTTGCCTGTTTGCAAATCGGTTTTTAGCTTTTCAATTCCTTCAATTTCTGATTCATTTAGAAACTGCTTCATTCTATCGGCAATATCTATAAGCACTATGTAATCGTCTCCCGAAATTTCAACATCGATGGGTTTACCTGCAGGCGGGCCGGCAGCATCTTTATCTACCGTAATACTTACACCAGGGTAGCCTTTCATTGCGGTGCGAATTTCTTCCATCACCTCACTGGTTACTATACCTTCGCGGTATTTCATCTCCACAAAATTGATGGTAATTCGGGCCTTGTTGGGGCTATCACCTTCGCCAATGGCTGATGGGTCGTTAGGATCGGCTGTGCCTTGCCCCACATTGGTTACAATAGACTCTACAATATGTGCATAAGGTGTAACCAGTTTTTCTATTTTTTCATTAATTTTCAGCGTAAAATCATTGGTTTTTTCGATATCAGTACCTATCGGAAATTCAATAAATATGTTTATATACTTAGGCTGATTGACAGGAAAGAAAATAACATTAGGAGCAAATACCATTAACATCCCTAACGACACAAATAATAGGCCTACAGTGCCAAAAAAGAACAGATAGCTCCTACGTAAGGCAACTCGCAATGTTTTTTCATATATCACTTCTAACCAAGGCAGGAATGAGACTTGGAATTTTCTTGCAACAGGTGTGAGAAGGTAAGAATTTACCACTAACAGGAGGGCATAAGCTATTAGCAAGTTGCCAAACACCGTAAACTTTAGAAATAATAATACACCACCTACTACAGCAAGTACAATAAAATTTCGAATAATCTTTCTATTATCAATTTGGCTTCGATCATCTACTTTCATAAATAATTTTATAAAAGCAGGGTTAATAACTAAGGCTACAAATAGTGATGAGCCTAAGGTAATAATGAGAGTGATAGGCAGGTATTTCATAAACTCGCCCATAATGCCTGGCCAAAATGCCAAGGGCAAAAAGGCTGCTAACGTTGTGGCTGTAGATGAAATAATGGGTAGTGCCACTTCTCCCACTCCCAATCTTGTTGCTTTTAATGGCGAATAACCCTTTTCCATTAAACGGTACACATTTTCTACTACCACAATGCCATTATCTACAAGCATGCCTAATGCCATTATAAGTGCAAACAGCACCATCATATTAATGGTTATGCCCAACGAGCCTAAAATAAGGAACGACATAAACATAGAAAGTGGAATGGCCATGCCTACAAAAAGGGCGTTACGTGTTCCTAAAAAGAACAGCAGCACTAGCACCACTAAGATGACCCCAAAAATGATACTGTTCTCCAAGTTCGAAACCATTTCTCTGGTTTGCTTCGATTGGTCGTTGGTAACCACAACTTCCAACCCAGCAGGAAAAACATCCTTCTTTGCTTTGTCCAGTAATGCGCCAATTTTTTCTGTGGCTATTAACAGATTTTCGCCACTTCGTTTTACAACATCCACCATAACCACAGGTTTAGTGCCTAAACGGGCATAGTTGGCCTTTTCTTTATAGTCAAAATCAACGGTGGCCACATCTCGTAAATACACAATATTGCCTTTTTCATGCTTTACAATTATATCTAACAGTTCTTCAGGTTCTTTAAATTCTCCATCAATCCGAACTGTTCTTCGTACGCCATCGGATTTATAACTTCCGCCAGACATGGTTACGTTTTCCGATTTAATTGCATTTTCTAAATCTTCGAAATTAAGTTGCATAGCCTCCAACTTAAATGGATCTACATTTACTTTTACCTCTTTATCATCAAGCCCTCGAATTTCAGCCTTCGAAATTTCACTAAACTTCTCCACCTCATCTTTTAAATATTCTGCATATTCTTTAAGCTGATCAAGTGTAAAATTTCCTGAGAGATTGATATTTAGTACAGGGAACTCGCTCATATCCATTTCAAAAATATTGGGGTCTCTATCCAGGTCGGAAGGGAGTTCGGCTTTGGCTTTATCTACGGCATCTTTCACTTTGATTAGTGCATCTTCTACTTCAGTGGCTGTGGTAAACTCAACTACAATAGTGGAGTGGTCTTGAATTGAAGTAGAAGCTATATTATCAACCGATGAAATCGTGTTTAGCTCCTTTTCAATAGGCCGGGTAATAAGGTTTTCTATATCCTCGGGTGAGTTACCAGGGTGTGTTGTGCCTATGTAAATTTTAGGCACTTTTACCTCAGGAAAGTTTTCTTTGGGTAAAGATATATATGTGCTAATGCCCATAAGCACAATGAGAAAGGTTAAGAACAGCACCGTAGTGGTATTATTTACCGCCCAGGTGGTCAGCTTAAAATCCTTATCTATTTTGATATTATTGTTTTTCATAACTTAATAATTTCACCGCTAAGGCGCAGAGGCGCAAAGAAATTTTAATCATAACATTGAAATTTCATTATTGGTGTTTTGTAAAACCTATACTTCTTATTCAGCAATCTTAACTTGGCTACCGTTTGATATATCGTAAATGCCTTTGTCGATGATAACATCTCCTTCTTTTAGGCCAGTTAGTATTTCGGTATTGATTCCGGAAGTTAATCCAAGAGTTACATCTGTTCTGATCGCTACATTTTTACCTTCTGATTGTTTTAGCTGATATACAAAAACCCCTTTACTATCTGTAAAAATAATATTTGTAGGAATAATCAATGCCTCCTTATTTTCATAATCAGAGATACTGATAACGGCTACCATATTCGGCTTTATCTTGCTATCTGAAGGAATAATAATTTCCAATTCAAATGTTCTATTTTTAGGCTCAATTACCTGACCGATAGCAGAAATTTCGGCTTCTAGTTTAACACCTGTTGAAGGAAATAAAATGGAAACATCCTGCCCTTGATTAAATCGGTCTACAAACGATTCAGAAACGTCTGCTTTCATATACATATCCGCCAAGCTTACTAATCTAATAATCGGCATGCCAGATTGAATATTTTGTCCTACTCTCACATCTATACGGTCGATAACTCCAGAAAATGGAGCTTTAATAATAGATTTAGCCAATTGCGATTTAGCTGTTTCTAACTTTCGCTCTAATGAATTTTTATCGTTCTTGGCTTGTAAAAACTGAACTTCAGAACCAATGTTTTTGCTCCATAATGCCTTTTGACGGTTATAAATAGTTTTTGCTAAATCAAGTGATGTTTTAAGTTCTGCAATATTGTTTTTAAGTACTTTTGCATCTTGAATAACAAGGGTCTGCCCCATCTTTACCTTTCCGCCCTCTTTTACAAGTACTTTAGTAACCCTTGCAGATGTTTCTGGCGATAAGGTAATATTTCCTCTTGCTTTTACCGTGCCTCGAATGTTAATTTTATGTTCAAAAACACTTGGTTTAAGTTCGAAAATAGTAACCAAACTACGGTTGTCATTAATTTGTAGAACACCAGCTTCCTCTAATTCTACTTTAAGAGCATGTACTTTGGTTTTTTGTTCGCCAAGTTCTGTTTTAGCTTTTTCGTATGCTGCCTTTTTCTCCTCAATATCGGTTGGTTGCTCACAGGCAACCACAATAAGGGCTATAAGTACTAGATATAATAATTTTTTCATATTTCAACGTGGGATATCCCTGGTTTTGTTATAATAATTTTCCTATCGATTTTTGGTAATCAACTTTAGCAATTAGTGCATTATAAAGTGCTACAAAAAAATTGGTTTGCGCTTCTTTATATTCGGCATCGGCAGTAATAACTTCTAAGTTAGAACCAACACCTGCTTGGTATTTTTCTTTGGTAATCTCATATACTTCTTTTGACAATTCCATGTTTTCGAGTTGTACATTCATAAATTTTACACTATTCTCATAGGTAACATGCGTTTGTTCTATTTCAAGGTTAATACTGTTCTCTAACAAGTCAAAATTATTTTGCACTTGCTCCAGCTTTGCTTTTTTCTGCTGCAAAACTCTTTGTTTTCGTAAACCATCAAACACAGGAATACTCATTTTTACTCCTGCCAAACCAAAATCGAACCACTCATTGCCAATATTAAACAAACTTGCTCCAGAACCTGTGCCTGCAATAGCACCAAGGCTAGCGTATAAATCTAGCTTAGGTAAATACTCAACCTTGGTTCTTTTAATATCGAGTATAGCTAATTTTTCTTGTGTTTGAAGAATAGAATACTCTACTCGCTGCTCAAACGCAAATGAATTGTCGATGGCATCATCAAACATATTTTGCGTAAGTTCATCTGTTAATTCCATTTCTTCGTTTATCGGCATCCCCAGCTGAAATTTTAAAATAGACTCAGCAATAACAAGCATTCTTCTAGAGTTCTCCTGATTTATTTTGATATTATTATATTGTACCTGCACACGACTCACATCAATCTTTTCAGCAAATCCATTTTTGTACATTTCATTTGTTTCAGACAAGAGCGTATCCAGTCGTCCATAGTTTTTTTCTACAAGTTCGAGGGTAAGCCGGTTAACCAATACTGTATAATAAGCTTTAGAAACAGCTTCTGCCACATCAATTTTTGATTTAACATGGTTTTTGGTTGACAACTCCTGATACGTTTTTGCCGCTTCTAAGCCAACAAAAAAGACACCATCGAACAGCATTTGGGTAGCACCTACAGATGCATTGCCTGAATATTTGGTACCAAAAGCCACTGCTACCTGCTCACCGGGAGGGGCTCCCGGGATAAATTCAGAGGGTAAAAAACTTACCGGTAATGAGAAATTATAAGCCAAATCCAGGTTGGCATTTACTTGGGGTAATCCTGTTGCGATATTCTCTTTTACCACTCCCTCTGCAACATCTATATCCAGTTTGGCATTTATAATATTTTGATTATGCTCCAACGCATAATCAGTTGCCTCTTGTAATGACATTTGTCTTACATCTTGTGCTGCTGCAAACAGTACTATTAAAGACAAGCCTAGTGTAAATAGTGTTTTTTTATACATACCTGTTAACTAATTTTCTCGTTTATATTTTTCAAATAATTCGAATCCTTTGGTGGTGAGTAATCCATATACATAATGCTCAAACATTTGCATATGTACTTCGGTAAAATCAAATTCATCTTTAGGAAATGCATGCGGGTCAAATGACATATGCACCTGCTCTACTCTTAATTTTGCCAACACATTGCTATTTATTTCCTTTCTGAAAAAACCTTCTTCTTTACCTCTTTTTAGGTTATCTTTAATGCTTTCATATACAGTTATATGCTCAAAGTCCATAAATAAATCCCAAGCCTCTGCATGAAATTTCTTTAAGTCAAAAACCAATGAAGGATTTAGATTTTCTATATGTGTTCGCAAACATTTAGACATTAAGTAGAGTTCTTCAATAGCATTGTTTGCCTGATTTGTTACTGCCTCATACTCACTTTTTGTCTCTTCAATTACCGATTCTGTTACCTTCTTAACCAACTCATTTTTATCTTTAAAGTGTTGGTAAAGCGTTTTTTTAGAAATACCCAAATGTCTGGCAATGTCGTCCATAGAAACACTACGCACACCGTAGGTCATAAACATCTCACCTATTGCTTTTATTTTTTTTTCTTCCATTCTTTGTTTGCTGTCGGGCGCAAAACTATAAAAACTTTTAACATAACAAAAGTTTCCTAAGTTTATTGATACGGCTTAGTATAAAAAAGGTTTAGAAAATTTTTCAATTGTTGTGTGGTCGTACATTTTAATCGACCAAATATTTTTCAATTATTCTATTACTATATGCTCAATTTTGCTCAACATTATTTTTTCATACGCAAATTTCGAGGCTTTAATAATTTCTCCTTTATGATTAATTAGTGTCCGTCTATAAAGTCCAATAAACAAAAGTCAAATAACACCCCGATAGCTATCCGGAACAGAAATAAAATGTTACTACTCAGCTATTCAAACTAAATGGTTATTCGCCACAGCGTAGCGAAGGCTCTAAGGCACAAAGTTTCACTAAGAAATAATCTAGTGTACATTTTTCTTTGTGGTTCTTCGAGACTTTCTGTCTTAGTGGCAATTTTTTATTCGATTAGAGTTAAAATCTATTACATGTAGTTAGCTGAGTAGTAACAATAAAATTTCAAAAACATGTAAGTATTTGATTATTAAATAATTGTGTTTTTGGGTTCTATTTCGCACGCTCGTTATTCTATTGTTTTAACTCCTTCATTTTTCAATAGCCATCCTATAACAAAATATTGAAGAAATAAATGTAAGCGGAGTAAAAATAATCATTTCCAGAAAATTGTTAGAAAATAGATTTCCTATTGTATTTAAGACAAATATTGCTACCAATATCCAAAGTAAAATATTGATTACTCGAACAGGAATATTTGTTTTTATATATGCCCCTTTAAGTAGTATTATGGTAAATATTACCAAATTAATCACTATTGAGATTGTTTCGAAAACATACATTTGTGGTTTGGTTTCAATTCGACCACCCCAAACAATTTGATACGGTATTAACTCAGTCAGAATGAATACATGATAACACAGTACTAAAATCAGTAGAATTAGCATTGCGTCTATTGAGAATTTTAAACTTAGCAGTTTTATCATATTCTTAGTACCAATTAAATCCTATTCCAACATTAAAGGCCAATCCTGTTTTCTTTCCTTCCGGAACATTTGCATAACCATAATGTAATTTACTTTGAATATCCAATGCAAATTTCTTTTTTCTCCACAATTCATATCCTGTACCAATAATTAATCCCGGGTCCCAATAATAATTTTGTTCATCTTCATTATCAACTTCTAAATCGAAAAAAACGGGGGCATCTGCTGTTGCCCCAATTCTGCCCATAAGCCACAATCGGTCGCTTGTCCAAAATTGAGTAGCTACAAATAAGCCTTCAAAACCTCTTTTTCTTGGTCTTCCAATTCCATTGTAATCATAGGTAGAGCTTGCACCACCAAGTAAAATAACCGACATTCTTTTCGTTACCATTGCTCCAATTTTTCAATTTATGGTAAGCCCAAAATCAGTTTGATTAGGTTGATTTGTGGTAGATAAATTAACAACCGAAGAACCTAAAGATGCTCCAATGATAAATCCTTTTCTTTCAAACAGGCTTGTGCTTTCTGTTTGTGAAAAACCTAGGTTAGAAGCGCAGAGTAGAATAATAGTTGTAATTGCTTTCATTTTAATATTGTTTTTACATTTTTAATAATGTAAAGAACAAGTATCTCAATCGTAAAAAAATTACCATAAGGTAACTAATCAATTTTTATAAATCTTACTTCTAATTCTGCTTAAGCTTTGTGTTGTTATTCCTAAATAAGAGGCGATATGTTTTTGAGACGTTCGTTGAATAATTTTAGGTTGTTTTTCTAAGAGGTCAAAATATCGCTGTTCGGCTGTTTTGAGGAGTAAATCAATTTGCTGTTGCTGTTTTTCAACGTAGGAAGATTCGGATGATATTAAAAATATTAATTTACCCATAGGGGTGTCTTTGAGTTTATCAATGTTATTTTTCGAGATTCTTAACATTTCAGAGCCCTCCAAGGCAATGGTTTCAAGCGGAGAGGGTTGGTTTGTAATCAAGGACATATAATCGGCAAAAAAAGTGTTTTCATACATTAGATCAAGGCATACATAATTGTTTTCTTTCCAAATAAAAACCCCTCCACTACCCGATACAATGAAATAGCCATATTTTTCTGTACTTCCATTTACCTTAATAATTTCATTTTTCTTGAACGTTATCAATTCACACAGTTCTGCAAAAACTTTCCAAGCCTCCAATGGTGCTTCAAAGTATCTATCAAAGGAATTTTTTAATAGTTTTTCTATCATCTAGTTTTAATTATATGCGAATGACGCACATCAGTTACTAATCTTTAGTATGACACCATTTTTCTTTAAACTTAGCTCTTAGTTTGTCACGTTCATCCGGTGTTAGGTTAGACCATTTGTGTCCAAATTTGTGTTTAAAAAAACCTGTTCCTATACATTTGAAGCCTACCAGTAGGCGAACCAGCACGAGTAGTACAAGTGCATCATTATAGTGCAAAATTGACCAGCCTGTTAAATCAGGCACCAAACCGTTCCAGAGTTTCATTATTACCCAAGCCAGTATCATAAAATACAAGATAAAGCCTAGTGTAAATTTCAAACTTATTAAAAACCAATTACCTCGCATCATCAAATTTCTTCATATAAGTTCGCCAATCTTTTTCTTAAATACTGCACAGCATATCTTTTTCTAGAAAGCAAAGTATTTAACGAATCACCTGTTTCTCTCTCCATATCTTTAAAACTAAGCCCTTCCAATTCGTGCCATACAAAAACATCTCGTTGTGGTTTAGGCATTTCTTCTAACACACCTTCAATCGACTTCCATATTAATTCTCGGGTATATATATCATCAGGATTTCCACTATCATCAACTAAAATTTCAGTCAACAGCATTGGGACTGTATCTTCTGAATTTCGAGTATTCTCAATTTTACTAAAACTTTCCGGTTTCTTTTTTCGGTAGAGGTCAACAATTTTATTCCGTGCCACCCGAAACATCCAAGCTGTAATTTTTTCAATCGATTCTATGGTTTGATAGCCCTGCCAAAGCTGAATAAATACATCTTGCAAAATATCTTCCGCATCGCTTTTATCCGAAACCCTAGATTTAATAAAATTTAATAGTCTATTGCTTTCTTTAGCAACAGTTTGTTCTACTACCTGGCGTTTCTCTATGGCCATTTCTGCGGTTATGGTAATTGCCTCCATCATTAATGATGTCGAACAAGGTATTTATTTATTGTATGAGAAAATTAAAATAAGAAATCAGATAATTATTCTCTACTAAAATCTATCCATTTTCATTTGGTGCAAGTTATACATTTATCAATAAAACTTTTTACTTTCAAACTTTCAAACTAACCACTCCCTCCAATTAGAAAGTCAGTTCAAATAGAATCCAATACGCTAGCTTATTACGTTTACAACAAAACGGCATCAAAAACGATAATCTGTTTCCACGGGTTTGGGCAAATAGGGCAAGATTATAAATGGCTTGCCAACGAACATAAAGAGTATAAGGTAATTACAGTTGACCTTTTTTTTCATGGAAATAGCACCCTTTCTAATACCAGCGTTCTACTTCAAGCAGGTTGGAAATCATTCTTTGATGAGCTTATTACAACTGAAAAACTCAACAAATTTACTTTATTAGGATACAGTATGGGAGGTAGGTTTGCTTTAACAACCCTTAAACTATATCCTCAAATGGTAAGTGCCATTTACTTAGTTGCTGCCGATGGCATTATAGCCAGCAGACTTTATAAAGTAGCTACTGGTACTGGTTTTATGAGAGCTATTTTTAAATGGATGCTTAATTCTTATCCAACGTTTCTTACTATTTCTAATACATTAACTAAGCTGGGTATTTTAAATAGGGGGTTACAAAAATTTGCACAACTATATATGCGGGATAAAAAAGAGCGAGATCGGATTTATGACAGTTGGACAACCTTTAGGCAATTGCAACTGAACCCCAAAGACCTTGCGTCTATATCAGTTAAATACCAAATACCGGTTCATATTGCCTTAGGCAAATACGACCGAGTAATACCTGTAAATAGAATAAAACCCCACCTAGTGCAAAATCAATTTCTAGATTACAAAACGGTTGACATCACTCACCACAAACTCTTCTATTATAATTTTCTGGCTAAGTTCTAAACAATACAGCTAAAATGCTTATATATTCCACTAAAA
>CAZZML010000065.1:0-10999 GCA_964654735.1 uncultured Roseivirgaceae bacterium
GGTTGGGGATAGCAAGTCTTACACCTTGCAATGACGAAATCGTTGATGGTAATAAATGAAATTACACCACCACGTTCACAATTTTTTTCGGCACTACAATTACTTTTTTCGGTTGTTTACCTTCCATCCATTTTTGGATTATTTCATTGGCAAGCACTTCCTTTTCCATATCTGCATTGCTCATATCTAACGAGAAGGTGATTTTAGCCCGCATCTTGCCATTCACCATTATTGGATAGTCGTAACTATCTTCTTTAAGGTAGCCAGGATTAAAAGTTGGGAAAGTCGCTTTATTAACCGAAGTTTTATGCCCTAATTTATGCCACATTTCTTCGGTAATATGTGGGGCAAAAGGGGAGAGGATTAATGTTAAATCCTCCAGTATTTGTCGGTTATTACATTTTTGGGCGGTGAGTTCGTTTACACAAATCATAAAGGCACTTACCGAAGTATTCAACGATAAGTTCTCTATATCTTCTTCTACCTTTTTAATGGTTTTATGCAACGTTTTTAACGAATCAGCCGAAGGATTTTCTTCCGAAACATTAAAAACTCCACCTTGATGTGCCAAATTCCAATACTTACGTAAAAACTTATAAACGCCATCAATGCCATTTGTATTCCAGGGTTTAAATTGCTCCAGAGGGCCCAAGAACATTTCGTAAAGCCGCAATGTATCTGCCCCATACTGGGCAATCATATCATCGGGGTTAACCACATTATACTTCGATTTCGACATCTTTTCCACTTCGAACCCACAGATGTATTCACCCGATCGTTCAGGAATCACAATGGCACCTTTTAAGCTAGGTCGCCAGTTTTTAAAGGCTTTTACATCCAATATGTCATTTTTAACAAACGACACATCTACATGAATTTTAGAGATTACCTTAAGGTCAATATTATCTATGGTTAAGTTGAGCCCTGAGTGTGCTTCATTGAGCTTATCAATTTCATAATCAATAATGCTTGTTACATATTCGCGCAAGTCTATATGCGATTTATGATCTTGAATTTGTTCTGCTATATTTTTAGAGAGGAATATTTCGGGCAATTCAATATGCCCGAAATCAGGATGCACATTATGAAATGTGGTACGAGCTGCATATACAAAGTTAGACCTGCCTTGAATCATTCCTTGGTTAACAAGTTTTTTAAAGGGTTCATTAACAGTTACAAGGCCTCTGTCGTACAAAAACTTAGTCCAGAATCGGGAGTAGAGTAAATGACCTGTGGCGTGTTCGGAACCTCCAATGTATAAATCTACATTTTGCCAATACTCTTGGGCTTCTTTGCTTACAAACTCATTATCATTATGAGCATCCATATAGCGAAAGAAATACCAACTTGAGCCCGCCCAACCTGGCATTGTGCTTAATTCATACTCATATTTATTTTTGTATTTCCAATCTTTGGCTCTACCCAAAGGAGGCTCACCATCTTCAGTAGGTTTATACTCATTAATAGTTGGCAATTCTAGCGGCAAATCTTCCAAAGGTAGTGGAGTCGGAATTCCCTCTTTATAATACACAGGAAACGGTTCTCCCCAATAACGCTGCCTGGCATAAATGGCATCGCGCATACGATATTGAATTTTTGCTTTACCTATGCCCAGTTCTTTTAATTTTTTGATGGCTGCAGTAATGGCCTCTTCATAAGTTAACCCATTTAAGAAACCTGAGTTTATCATTTTGCCCTCTTTTGTAGGGTCGGCTTCTTCTTCGATATTGGCAATATCAATAATTGGGGGGATAGGCAAATTGAAATGCCTTGAAAAATCATAGTCCCTTTGGTCACCGGCAGGAACAGCCATTACAGCACCTGTTCCATAGCCTGCTAATACATAATCAGCCACCCAGATAGGTAGTTTTTGTCCGGAGAATGGATGAATTACATAACTGCCTGTAAACACACCGGAAATGGTTTTTACATCGCTCATGCGCTCACGCTCCGAACGGTTTTTAGCTACTTCTACATATTCTTCTACTTCTTGTTTTTGTTCTTCGGTAGTTAATGTTTCAACCAAATCGCTTTCAGGAGCTATGGCCACATAGGTTACCCCATAAATGGTATCTATTCGTGTAGTAAATACGTGGATACGCTCTGCTGAATTTTCCACTTCAAAAAAGAATTCTGCACCTATGGATTTTCCAATCCAGTTGCGCTGCATTTCTTTCATTGGTTCTGGCCAATCAATGGTATCTAATCCAGTTAGTAATCTATCAGCATAGGCAGAAATACGCATATTCCATTGCGACATTACTTGGCGTTCAACTGGGTGTCCACCTCTTTCCGAAAAGCCATCTTTTACTTCATCATTAGAAAGAACAGTGCCTAATGCAGGACACCAGTTAACCGTAGTATCGGCTCGGTAAGCCAGGCGGTAATTTAACAGAAACTCAGACCTTTCCGCTTCATTATAACCATTCCAGGCAATCTCATTAATAGTGGGCGTGCCATCGGAATGTGCAGAGGAAATATTGCCATTACCTTCTTTCTCTAAAATTTCTATAAGTTCAGAAACAGGCCTTGCTTTATCTATTTTAAAATCGTACCACGCATTAAAAAGCTCGATGGTTATCCACTGTGTCCATTTGTAAAATTCAGGATTAGATGTTTGTACTTCTTTGCTCCAGTCAAATGAAAATCCTAAGTTTTTGAGTTGGTATTTATAGCGCTTAATGTTTTCTTCGGTGGTAATGGCAGGGTGTTGACCTGTTTGTATGGCGTATTGTTCGGCAGGGAGGCCAAAGGAGTCGAAGCCCATAGGATGCAGTACATTAAATCCTTTCAAACGCTTAAATCGAGAGACAATATCGGTGGCGATATAGCCTAACGGATGGCCAACATGTAAGCCTGAACCGGAAGGGTAAGGGAACATATCAAGTGCATAAAACTTGGGTTTTTTCTTATCAATTTCGGCTTTATACACTTGGCTATCACTCCAAACCTTTTGCCATTTAGATTCAATCTCTTTAAAGTTATAGTCAGACATTTTACTGCGCTTATCTCAAAATTTAAGCCGCAAAAATAGTGGTTTTAGTTGGATAAGATGTATTTAAAAACACGTTTATAAATCTCTTTAAACCAAAATGTATATTGTTGTGGATTGAGTTTTATCTCATTAGAGATTTCTTTGAGAGAGGCGTATTTCCAATCGCTTACTTCTGCAGGGCTTGGTAAAGGGCTAGCATTAAATTTACCTATGAGTACATGATCTAGTTCGTGCTCAATCAATCCATTCTCAAATTTGGTTTTATAAGTAAATGAGAACAGTGATTGTAAACTGGTAGTAATACCCATTTCATCCACCAATCTGTTTTGTGCCGAAGTTGTTAAATGCTCATCGGGCTCAGGATGGCTACAGCAAGTATTTGACCATAATCCGGATGAATGATACTTATCATTAGCTCTTTTTTGGAGCAATAATTCTTTTTCATTATTAAACAGAAAAACAGAATACGCACGGTGTAACTCACCTTTTTGGTGAGCTTCAAGCTTTTCCATCGTACCAATAGGATAATCTTTGGAATTTACAAGAATTACATTTGCCAATCTACTTTTATAAAATGTCCGATATAAGAGCCAACTATATTAGATACCGATAAAAATAATATAAACAATGATAACTAAGGGACTATTACAAAATAACTTATCGTTTTGAATCTTCCTTTTTGCCTTGATAAAGAAAAAAATAAATTCGTCAATTCCGTCAACTTATTTTGTAATAACCCCTAAGACTATAATAAGGTACATAATCAAGTCAACTTTAAAATAGTTTTTATATTTATTGAAAAGTTGCCTCATTTTTGAAATAGTTTATTTAAAATTATAAAGAATAGGATAAACTCACTCGATCTTAAAAAATAAATGCACAAATTAATTAGTAAAAAGGCCAAGTTTGGTACTGCTCCAGTATTCTTTACGGCCATTTCTACCATTTTAGGAGCCATTATGTTTTTACGCTTTGGCTATGCCGTGGGCAATGTGGGGTTTATGGGCACGTTAATGATTATCCTATTTGGGCATTTAGTAACCATACCTACCGGAATGGCCATTGCTGAAATTGCAACTAATCAAAGAGTACGAGGAGGAGGAGAGTATTATATTATTTCTCGTTCGTTTGGAATTAACATTGGAGCTGCCATCGGCATCGCACTTTACCTTTCACAGGCCATTAGTGTTGCCTTTTATCTTATTGCTTTTGCCGAAGCCTTTGACCCAGTAATAGCTTGGCTACAAACTAATTACGATTTTGTGTTAACCAAACGTATGATAAGTGTTGGAGCCTTGGTGGTTGTGGCAATTTTAATGCTTACAAAAGGAGCAAATTTAGGCATGAGTGCTCTTTATGGGGTGGTAGCCATTTTGTTCGTTTCCTTGATAAGTTTTTTTATGGGAGAACCTACTGTGGCGGCAAGTGGTATTGGTTTTCATTTATACTCTACCATAGAGGATCAAGAAGGATTTTTTAAAGTATTTGCCATTTGTTTTCCTGCGTTTACTGGTATGACAGCAGGGGTGGGGCTTTCCGGAGATTTGAAAAACCCTCAAAAGTCAATTCCAATCGGAACCCTGTTAGCCACCTTCTCTGGCCTTATTATTTATGTATTTATTGCTTATAAATTAACAACTTCGGCTACACCCGATGAGCTGAATAATGACCAATTAATTATGCAAAGCATTGCACGTTGGGGCTTAATTATTCCAATTGGTTTGGCGGCAGCTACCATCTCTTCTACATTGGGTAGTATAATGGTTGCGCCTCGTACCTTGCAAGCCCTTTCGCAAGACAAAGTATTCCCTTCCTTATCTTTAAATAAGTGGTTGTCAAGGGCAAAAAAAGGGAGTAATGAGCCGTTTAATGCCACTATGCTTACCTTAGGAATTGCTGCGCTATTTGTTGGTATGGGAAGCGTAAACAGTGTAGCCATTGTAATCTCCATGTTTTTTATGGTTACCTATGGAGCCATTTGTTTGATTTCATTTCTGAATCATTTTGCAGCAGACCCTGCTTACCGGCCAGATTTTAAATCGAAATGGTATATCTCTTTGCTTGGCTTCCTTCTTACTAATTTTTTAATGTTTAAGATGGACCCTGCTTATGCATTTGCTTCTATTATAGTTATGGTAGGACTCTATTTTATGGTGGCTAATACGCGCAAGAATTATTCGGGAATGTCCAAAGTTTTTCAAGGGGTTATTTACCAGATGAACAGGAGGCTTCAAGTATTTATTCAGAGTAGTGAAAAGGACAATGATAATTGGAGGCCATCGGTTATCTGCCTATCGCCAGATTTCTTTAAAAGACCTTCGGCTTTTACGCTTATGAGCTGGCTCTCCTTTCGTTCGGGTTTTGGTACTTATTTGCATTTTATTGAAGGGTATTTATCCAAGGATAAAAACAGAGAAGCCAAAGAAACACTAGACCGACTTATAAAAATGGCGGGGGTAAGCAAAAGCAATGTGTTTTTAGACACCTTAATTTCGCCATCGTTTACAAGTGCTGTAGCACAGGCCATTCAACTGCCAAGTGTTTCAGGCAAGGAAACCAATACCATTTTGTTTGAATATGACCGAGATGCTCCGGAGTTTTTGCCTGCTATTATTCAAAATTTATCCTTAGTGAAGGCTACCAGCTATGATGTTTGTGTGCTTTCTTCCACTCAAAAGAATTTCGGAGTTAAAAACACTATTCATATCTGGCTCACACCAAATGATTTGGAAAATGCGGCATTAATGATATTGCTTGGGTACGTAATTATTGGCCACCCCGATTGGAAACGAGCTTCCTTAAAAATAACAGCACTTTTTCCCGAAGATGAAATATCTGAATACGAAGTGAAGCTGAAAGAGATGATTAAGTTGGGGCGTTTACCGGTCTCTCCTCACAATATTGAATTAATAGAACAAAAAGAAGATGTGAGTGTGAAAGAAATTATTCTTCAAAAATCGAAAGATGATGATTTAATTTTCTTAGGATTTGGTTATAAGGAGTTAAAGCAAAAGGGGGAGGAGTTGTTTGCTGGTTACGAGGGTATTGGCAACATAATGTTTGTACACGCAGCTACAGAACACACAATTAATTATGATGAATAAAAATGCTTTCTCTAAAGCTGCAATAACAGGGATTTTTGTCATCATTATCAGCCTTTGGATGACGGTAGCAGGCAAGGTTAACATAGAAGGCATTTGGATGCCGGAAGGGTTTAAAGTGCCAATTTTAGCGTTGGAGTTTGTGTCAAGCACACAAGAAATGAACGAAATTATTACGAGTATATCTCCAAAAAATAATGCGAAAATAGTGGCAGGAACTCAGGTAGATATGTTGTTTTTAGTGGCCTATAACCTGTTTCTGTTTTTTGTGCTGCGTAGTATTTATAAAATCACAAATCTGCTACAGTATAAGTGGCTAGCATTGCTGTCTTTTGTGGTTATGGTTGCAGATGCAGCCGAAAACTATCAGCTATTTATGGCCTTGGCCAGTTTTAAGTATAGCATTACTTTGTTAAAAGTAGCTACTTGGGTAAAATGGTTAGGGTTGGCCGCAAGTTTTACGGCCATTGGTCGCTTTTTAATTACCACAGGTAGGTATTATGATAAAGTGCTCGCACTTAGCACATACCTAACTTTACCATTAGGCATTTGGGCAATGTTTGCCCATAACGCTATTAACGAGGTGTTTGCTATGCTCTTTTACCTCTTATTCCCTTTGATGGTGATTTATACGTGGTTTTCGGGGGTTAAGAAGAAAGAGGTTTAATCGTCTTCATCAATCCTATGTTTTAGCTGCACAGGATGCTCCGATTTTTTTCTGATTTTAATCAGCAGTAATTGCACACCCAATGAAAAGGCTACTGCTGAATATACATAGCCTTTTGGTATATGCATTTGTAGCCCATCCAATATTAACGTAAAGCCTATTAAGATTAAGAAAGCAAGAGCAAGCACTTCTAACGAAGGATACTGTTTGATGGTTGCACTTATTCTTTCGGCAAAAATCATCATCACAAGTACTGATACAATTATGGCAATTACCATTAGTGTTACTTCTTCAGTTAGGCCAATGGCTGTTAGTATGGAGTCGAATGAGAAAATAAGATCTAGCATTATGATCTGAAAAATGGCCATTTTAAAAGAATATGTTTTCGTTTTCTTCTTACTATGGTCAACGCCTTCCATTTTACTATTAATCTCAGAGGTGCTTTTGGCTATCAAAAATAACCCTCCTACAAGCAGAATAATATCTCTACCGCTTAAGTCAAATGTAGCAATAGTTAATAGTGGTTTAGTGAGCCCAATAAGCCACGTGATTATTAACAGCAGCCCAAGGCGGAAGATCATTGCAAAACCAAGCCCTATTATGCGCGCTCTTTTTTGCACCGAAGCAGGTAATTTATTAGTAACAATAGATATAAAAATGATATTGTCAACCCCGAGTACTATTTCTAGTAAAATCAAAGTAAACAAGGCTATGTAAGTTTGCGGTAGTAGAAAAATTTCCATCTCGCAAATAAAGGCAAACTAACTATTTATTACTCATTGATAATTGATAATTATTCATTGGATAAAATATTATATTTGCATTTTTATTTTAATTATGGTTGACAATAAAAAGGTTGTAGTTATAATGCCTGCCTATAATGCCGGGCAAACGCTTCGAAAAACGTGGGAAGAAATTCCTTTTGATGTAGTGGACGAGGTGATTTTAACAGATGATAGAAGTACCGATGATACCGTAAAGGTAGCTGAGGAGCTTGGCATCCATCATATTATTCAGCACGACACGAATAAAGGTTATGGAGGCAATCAAAAATCGTGTTATAATAAGTCGCTTGAGATTGGGGCTGATATTATTATAATGTTGCACCCCGATTATCAATATACACCAAAGCTTATCAAATCTATGGTGTATTTAATGGCCAATGAGGTGTACCCTGTGGTTATTGCTTCTCGAATATTGGGGAAAGGTGCTTTAAAAGGAGGAATGCCTTTGTATAAATACATTGCTAATCGTTTTTTAACATTTAGTCAAAATATGTTAATGAACCAAAAACTTTCGGAATACCACACAGGCTATAGAGCTTATACAAAAGAGGTATTAGAGAAAGTAGATTTTAATCAATATTCTGACGACTTTATTTTTGATAATCAGTTTTTAGCCGAAATATTATTTCAAGGATTTGAAGTGGCTGAGATTACGTGCCCAACAAAATATTTTGAAGAAGCATCCTCTATCAATTTTGCCCGAAGCAGCACGTATGGATTGGGTGTTTTAGGCGTTTCAGTAAAATATTTCTTTAAACGATTATTTAAATAATCGGAATGGGAGGCAGGCTTAAAGAGTTGGTTATTGCCCATAAATTATTCTTTTATGTGTATTTGCTTTTTCTGATTTTAGTAGGGATTACCCTTTTATCCTTCTCCAAAGATGAGAGTTTTTTTCTAGTAAATAGTTACTATTCTGCCTTTGGCGATGTGTTTTTCAAATTCATTACTCATATTGGAGATGGATTATTATTTGCTTTAATAATTATAGTTCTACTATTTTACAGTTATAGAAAAGCATTACTAGGCCTAATTATATTTCTAAGTTCGGCTCTGGTAGCGCAAGTGTTAAAACTTACATTGTTTGATGATGTAATGCGGCCCGTTGCTCATTTTGGTAAAGATGTAGATATGCATTTTGTAGAAGGAGTAGCTCGGCATGTTAAAAACAGTTTTCCTTCTGGCCACTCTACATCAGTTTTTGCCTTGGCCTTGTTTTTAGTGTTGGTGTTTAACATGAGAAAAACAGGGTGGTTGATGGCAATTACAGCTATTTTGGTAGGCTATTCAAGAGTGTATTTGGCTGTCCATTTCCCTGTAGATGTGTATGCTGGTTCTTTTATTGGTGTGGTCACTGCTTTGGTAATTTATACCTGGCTTGATGCTCCCTTTGAATCTAAATTTGGAGATAAAGGCTTTCTGAATAGATAATGAAGAATATTGACGAAAAATACTACCCTTACCTCATTGCACTTGTTGGAGCCTTATTCTTTTTGCCTTTTTTAGGCAGCGTTCATCTTTTTGATTGGGACGAAATAAATTTTGCCGAATCTGCCAGAGAGATGATGGTAACTGGGGATTATTTCCGTGTTCGGGTTGGCTTTCTACCTTTTTGGGAAAAACCGCCTTTTTTCTTTTGGCTTCAGGCAGCTTCCATGAAACTGTTTGGGGTTAATGAGTTTGCGGCTCGTTTCCCAAATGCGGTATTTGGCATAATTACTTTGGTAACACTATATATAATAGGTAAAAGAGAAAAAGGAACAGACTTTGGCCTAATGTGGGCTTTGCTGTTTTTTGGTTCTATGTTGCCTCATTTATATTTTAAATCGGGCATAATCGACCCTGTTTTTAACTATTTCATTTTTACAGCCATTTATTTTCTTATGAAGGCGATGACCAGTGCGGAGCATAAGTTAAGAAACTCGGCTATATCAGGCGCACTTATAGGCTTTGCCATTATTACCAAAGGGCCTGTAGGGTTTTTGCTTTTATTATTAACATTCATTGTAATTCTAACGGTTGATAAGTTTAAAAACCGACCTCGAATTAAAGATATTGCCATCTTTGCTCTCACTACTTTTTTGGTTTCTTTTATGTGGTATGGGGCAGAGGTAATTAGCAATGGCCCTTGGTTTTTGGTAGAGTTTATTAAATACCAAATTGATTTATTTAGCAATCCTGTAGCAGGGCATGAACAGCCCATTTACTATCATTTTGTGGTGGTTTTTTTAGGGTGTTTTCCAATGTCCGTGCTGGCTTTGGGTAGCTTTAATAAAAAAAATATCAGTAACAATCATTTGGCAAAGTGGATGATGGTCTTGTTTTGGGTAGTAATGATTTTGTTTACCATAGTTACCACCAAAATTGTGCATTATTCCTCTATGGCCTATTTGCCATTATCGTATTTGGCTGCGCTCTACATCAATAGATTGGTTTCTGATAAAGAAAAAATCCCTAAGGCAATCACTTGGGTGTATTTAACCATTGGTTTAATATTTGGAATCCTACTAACCGGTTTGCCTTTGGTAATTTATTTTATAAATGATATTAAGCCCTATATCAACGATCCGTTTGCAGTGGCCGGTTTAATGAAACCAGTACCTTGGAGTGGGTTTGAATTTGTAATAGGCCTTATATTTTTAGGAGCAGTATTTATCAGCACCATTCAGTTATTTAAATCTAATATTCTAAGAGGAGTAAGTATAATGGGAGCAGGCACAGGAATTACTTTGCTGCTGTATTCTATGTTTATTGTGCCAAAAATAGAGCAACATACCCAAGGTTCACTGGTCGATTTTCTTGAGTCGGTACAAGGGGAAGATGTGTATGTAACCACTTCGGGCTTTCACAGCTATGCGCCTTTCTTTTATTTTAAGCAACCGAATGATAATCTTGAAAAGAGGGCGAATACTCAGTTTTTAATTACAGGAAATATCGACAAACCGGTCTATATTATTTCGAAAATAACCGATACATATCTGCCCAAACTCACCGATTTAAAACTAATAAAAGAAGAAGGTGGTTATCGCTTCTATAAAAGAATGCCAATTTTAGAATAATTGCTGTTTACCTTTTAATGAGCTGCGTTATATAGGTTACCACCAAGCCTAACCAATTCAATAATGCATGTAAAAACTCCAATACGTCCTTTCGGAGCATTAGTACTTATTCTATTTTCAATCAGGTTGCAAGCTCAGGTTGTGGTATCTCCAGAACCTGTAATAATTACACAAGCTGACGGATCAACATTAACAATTATTGGTGTAGGTATTATAGATAATTCTTTTACAGAAACAATTGACGGCTACACGCTTCTTAGAAACAAAAAAGGCATTTATGTATATGCCAAATCAGGCAAAAACCAACAGCTAATACCATCAAAACTAAAGGCACACGATTCAGGCAGCAGAACCCGTAAAGAGATTAGATGCCTTTCAAAGAATTTTAAACC
>CAZZML010000066.1:0-10883 GCA_964654735.1 uncultured Roseivirgaceae bacterium
GCGGTTTTAGTGGAATATATAAGCATTTTAGCTGTATTAATTAGAACTTAGCCATGATAATTAAAAACATTACAATTACTGTTATAACCTTAAACCCATATTTATACAAAATGATTTATACTATTTATACAGAAACCATAACAAAAATACGCTACGCTTAATGGGTAAATATGTAATGTTTCGCCTAGGTGATAAGGGATGGCAAATTTATTTACACTCCCTTTTTAATACTGTAGAAACCACAACATCTACCTCTGGCCAAAGCTTACTTTTACCATCTTCTTCGGTATGCTTTGCTGAGCACACTTCGTTTAAAGAAGCAATAGCATCTAACCCATTAAAATCTACCATATCTACAGAAGTGGCAAGGCTAACCTTGTTGCCATCTACTGTCACTTTTCCAACCACATCTACTGATTTTCCATTCATAGTGATTGTAACAACAGCTTCACCTTCATTTACTGAAATAATTTTACCTGCAATCATTTCTGTATCGGCTAATTTCTTAAAAAAGAACTCTACTAACTTAGGGTCACGTTCCGCATCGCCCGAATTTACAGAGGGTGTATGAATGCTAAAGTCTGCACCTACGAGTACATCGACAGGATTATCAGCACTTTTGACATTATTAACAGCTATATGATTAAACGTACCACTTACACCGGCTCTTCTGGTAAATTTATAGGCAGTCCATTTTAACGTGGTAGAGTCTGATACATAAGAATAAACACAAGTTTCTTTCACTGCTTCAGTACTTTCAGCGTTTTCTTTTTTTGTTTCTTCCCCACAAGAAATGAGGAATACAGCACTTAGTAGTGTAATGCTGAGGATTTTCGTTGATTTCATAATTTATATATAATTTTAGGTTGTTAGCTTATTTCAAAGTTACAATAGTGGAGCCAAAAGCCGTGCTACAGATTCCAGGAGTTTAGTACGAACAGGTCTTTGCTCCCAACGGTTTAATTGTAAAGGCACACATTGTTCTACATCTTTTAAAAATTGTTTTTCTAATTGCATAGCAAAGGTTGTACTATATATCATTGCATTTATTTCATAATTCTGGTCAAAACTTCTATAGTCCATATTGGTGGTTCCTACCGATGAGAACACATCATCAACCAATAAAGTTTTAGCATGAATAAATCCTTTGGAATATAAATGTACTTTCACACCTGCTTCCAGTACTTCTTTCATAAAACTCATAGAAGCAGCATGTACTATAAATGAATCCGGTTTATGTGGAAATATAATTTGTATATCAATACCACTTAAAGCGGCTGTTTTAATAGCTGTTAGCACAGGTTCATTAGGTATAAAATAAGGGCTTGTAATCCAAACACGCTTGGTAGCCGAAGTAATGGCAGCAAAAAAAGCCTGCATTATGCTGGCCCAATCGGTATCTGGCCCACTACCTGCTATCTGCACACACTGATTACCTTCGGAAATAATGTTTGGAAACAAATCTTTGGTAAAATGCAGTTTCTCCTTTGCTGCATAATACCAATTAAGCAGGAATGCTATTTGCAATGAATGTACTGCGTTGCCGGTAATTTTCAAGTGCGTATCTCTCCAGTACTTTTGTCCATCCTTGTTAACATACCGGTCTGCCACATTTATGCCTCCCACATAACCAACCTTGCCATCAATTACTACTATTTTGCGATGATCGCGATAATTAGCCTTGCTAAATTTAGGAAAATAAACCGGCATAATTGGGTTTGCCAAAATTCCTGCTTGCTTCAGTTTTGCTCTGGTGGTATGCGATATTGTAGAGCCTACATCATCGTAAACAAATCGTATTAGAACTCCTTCTGAAGCCTTTTTAATAAGCTTATCAAGAATGGATCTCCCAATTTTATCTTCTTCAAAAATGTAATATTCCAGATGAATGTGATTAACAGCCTTATCCAGATCCTTCAAAAGTGAATCGAATTTTTCTTCCCCATTAATGAGCATTTTAACTGTATTATTATTGGTAAGGAAGGCATTATTATTGCGGAGTAGTAACTTAATAATGCTAGACTTCGCCATAACCTTTTCATCACTAATAAGCTCATGTTGAAAGGCCAGGTTAAGTTGATCGCTTACAATGGAATCTACAATGCTGCTGTCAATAGCTTTTTTTCTGGAAAAGAATTTATGTCGCCTGTAATCTTGGCCAAAAAACAGATAGATTAATAAGCCGACAAGAGGTAGCAAAACGAGTAAAAGGAGATATGAATGTGTTTTAAGTGGATTTTTATTCTCCAGCAAAATTTTTATAACTGCAAAAACTACCCAGGAATAATAACAGAGAACGATAGCTGGAACTAGGTATTCTCTAATATGTAATTGAATCCATTCCATCTTTATATGCTAGTAGGTCAGAAAATCAAATATT
Source organism: uncultured Roseivirgaceae bacterium (assembly GCA_964654735.1). Classification (GTDB taxonomy): domain Bacteria; phylum Bacteroidota; class Bacteroidia; order Cytophagales; family Cyclobacteriaceae; genus JAKISE01. The sequence continues at coordinate 2,381 of CAZZML010000066.1, forward strand.
CAATTTTCTTCGAATAATAGAATCTATTCCAAATTTTCCTGAACCTAATATTGCAAACAACAACGTAATAGAAAAGTATAAATAGGCTTTTTCAGCCACAGCAAAAGAATCTCCGCTATGATTGACAAATGCTGCCACAAACATGGTAACAGCAACCATTAAAGCGGCTGGCCTGGTAAGCAAGCCCAATGCCAACAGTAAGGCACCAATATATTCTGAAAGAGCAGCAGCCCAGGCAAAAAATAAAGGCATAGGAAATCCTAACGAACCGATATGTTCTACAAATCCATCTGAAACAGGCATTTTTCCACTTCCATGTACTAACATCAAACTCAGCCCTGCAAATACCCTCAAAGCAGTAAGTGTTAAATCAGCTGAATTAGAATTTTCAATGCTTCCAAAAAATAGTTTTTTCATGGCTTTGTTTAAGTTTAGGTAACCTCTATTAATTCATTCGCATCAAAATTTTCATAGTTTTTTTAGGTAATGATCCGCCAACTGGCGGAGAAAGTGCTATCGGGATAACACAATAAATTTTGAAGCAGCCCCGATAAAAATCGGGATGAAAACCCTTCGGGAACAAAGATAAACAACGATTTGACTGCGTTATATTTTTTTTCAATAGCTTTGGCTATTCAAAAAAAATATGCCTTGCAACTCATTATTTCTTTTTGTTTTTTGAAAGAAATGAATTAATAGAGGTTCCCTTTACAATCAAATATATAACGTTGGTATCAATATTGCGTTTAATAACTTATGAAAACATTCTTTTTATGCCTTTTCAGTTTCTTGGTTTCAGCAAGTAGCTATGGCCAAAAAAAATTTAGCAAAGACACACTAAAAGCACCTTCCGGAGATGTTGTCATTACTTTTATTGGTCATGCTTCTCTCATGTTACAATGGGGCGAACAGAACATTTACATAGATCCTTCATCGCGTAAGGCCGATTTATACAAATTTCCTAAGGCCGACATGCTTTTTGTAACCCATCATCATAACGACCATTGCGACCCAGCAGCATTAAAGGCTTTAACAAATGATGGCACTAAAACATTTATGAGTGAAATTGCCCATGAAAAATGGCACCAAGGCATGGTGCTTTACCCCAATCAACAGCTAAGTATTGATGGGGTTGGCATAACTGTAGTACCTGCCTATAATTTGGTAAACAAGAATGAAGAAGGTGAGCCATTTCATAAAGAAGGGCAGTGCAATAGCTACATACTCACCTTAGGTGATTTACGCATTTTTATAGGCGGAGATACCGAAAATACACCTGAGATGAAAGCTCTTAAAAATATTGACGCTGCATTTTTACCTATGAAACTTCCCTATACAATGAATCCCGAAATGGTGGTAGATGCGGTTAAAGGCTTTAAACCTAATATACTCTACCCTTACCATTACGACCGAAAAATGTTAGTAGAACTTACAGAGTTAATGAAGCAAGTACCCGAAGTTGAGTTAAGAATTAGAAAAAATTAGATAGTGCCAAGTCAACGGTTGTTACTATTCAGCTATTCAAACTAAATGGTTATTCGCCACAGCGTAGCGAAGGCTCTAAGGCACAAAGTTTCACTAAGAAATAATCTATGTACATTTTTCTTTGTGGTTCTTCGAGACTTTCTGTCTTAGTGGCAATTGGAATGCGTAATAGATTATTCATGAATTATTCAGGTTAGACTCCCACAACAAATTCTCGTAACGTTTCTCTAAGCTTTAAGCTTAACACTAGTCGATATTGATAGTTGATATTTGCTTTGGCAATAAAATCCTAAATTCAGAAAATTGACCAATGCTACTGTTAACTTCAATTTTGCCATCAAGTTTTTTTACGGCTTTTAATACTAGATATAACCCTAACCCATTTCCCTCAGAGGTAAGGTTTCCTTTATAAAACATATTAAAGATATCGTCCAGTATTTCATTAGATATCCCCTCTCCATTGTCTCTTATTTTAATTTCAACCCATTCATTAAGTAGCCGTGCCTTCAAGTTTATTTGATGCCCGCTGCGTTTCTTTCCTTTATTATATTGTAAGGCATTGTCTAGTATGTTCTCTAATACTAGTGTGAGCAGTGCCCTGTTACAATATAACTGGATATTCTCTTTTATATCAAAATTATACTTAAATGGTATGCTTTCCAGAGTTTTCTTTTGTTTGTAAAGTAGCGTTTTTAATAAACTCTCTAAGTCAACTTTTTCTGCGCTCTCAGATGATTCGTAACTGTAAATATTATGATATGCGGTTAACTGATCTGTTAAGCGATTCATAATAGTTGCTTCTTTTTCAATATAGTCTATATAGTGTAGTACTTCATTGGCGTTTTTATCCAGTTTTATCAAATTAGATAATCCTAAAATTCGAGCAATCGGCCCTTTTAAATTATGCGAAGATTTGTAAAGGAAGTCGTCCAAATCTTTATTTACAAGATTTAACTCCAAGTTAGATTGCCTAAGGGCTAAAGTCCTCTCTTCTACCCTTTGTTCCAACAAATTTTTGGTATTATTAAGTGTATTTTCTATTTCTTTTTGTTGAGTTATATCTCGTACTATTACCAAAAAACCTACGATTAGTTCTTTACCATTAATTGTTTCAAAAAGCAAATTGGCTTTTTGCCCAATCCATATTTCTGTACTATTTTGTAGTATAATAGGGAACTCGCGGTAAGTGCTATTAACTTTATTTACAAACTGATTAACATAAAAATCTTTAATTTTTGTTCTATAGTTAGGGTGTACCCATTCAATAAAATGAATAGAGATGATTTCAGATAAAGTGTAACCGGTTGATTTTAAACCAACATCGTTCATAAAAGTAACCTCCCCATCTATGTTGGTTTTATAAATAATATCACTGGCATTTTCAACCAATAATCTATACAATGCTTCACTTTCTTTAAGCCTTCCTTCTGCCAACTTATTTTTTGTAACATCTTTAAATATTCCCTGACTAGATAGTAGCTTTCCCTCTTTAACAATTGAATTTATATTTCCCTGCACATAAACTATTTCGCCATTTTTATCCAAAAACCTTACTTCTACATCTTTATGTATCTTTTTTTTATTTAAACTTTCAAAAAGTTCTTTACAATGTAATCCATCATCAGGGTGAACTATATCCAGAAATGTAATTTCGGCCAATTCCTCCTCCGTATATTTTAGTGTTTTAAGCCAAGCAGGGTTTACAAAAATAAATTTGCCATTTGTATCAATGCTTTGTATTAAATCAAGTGTATTGTCAAATAAATATTTATAGGTTTCCTCGGCTTTTTTTAGTTCTTCCTGTGTTTTCCTTTGTAATTCAACTAATTCACTATTTATAACAAAATCGTTTCGCTCTTGCTGAATAATTATATTTTTACTGTAAATTTCATCAAAGTCTTGAATTAACCATATTATTAAGTTGCCCTCTTTTCTAAAAGTAAAATCGTAATAACCGGAAACCCCAAAGTTACCCAGCCAAATACAGGGTAATTTTAAAATCTCATTTTCTTCCATTGCCTTAAAAGAAAGCTGTAAACTCTCTAAAACAGGAAAACTGTTAAATAGTTCTTCGTATTCTTTTTTAGGTATAGAAAACAATGTATTGCAAGATGACAAAAGCTTTCCTGTAGGCTCAAAAGCAATAACCTGAGCCTTTGAGTTTAGCATTTCTGCTTTTAGCAATTTTAAATTCATTGAATCATTAGTTTAGCTAATTTGTCAAACATATCTTCAACTAGCTCACCTGTTTTGGCACTACTAAAAAAATAATTGTTTTTTGGCAATATTTTTTTCAAAGCATTTAATTTTTGCTCACTTATTAAATCCTTTTTATTGCCTACTAATACAACTGGCATTGGGGGCAGTATGCTTTGCATATGCTTAATATCCTCTTCAATGCTTTCATAAGTAGAGGGGCGCATTACATCAAAAACAAAGATGGCTCCATGCGCACCCATTTTATATGCTTTCGGCACTTTTTGATGGGCACTTTCTCCGGCAATATCCCAAACAATAAGTGACAGCTCTCGGCCATTAATTGTTATCACTTTTTTATCTACTTTTACCCCAATGGTAGTAATGTATTTTTCGGAAAATTTGCTATGAATAAATTTCTGAATTAGTGAAGTTTTACCAACACCAAACTGACCTAATAATATAACTTTTTTGCTAAGAATCATTTATTAATTTCTTTAAAATACTGCTCTAAATAACCTGAAAAAACATCTGTATCGGTATCGCTTACACCCTGTGCTTGTTTACGCAGCTTATTGGCAAAATTTAAAATAGTACCATCTAGTTTATCTTTAAAAGAGGCTGTAATAGTTCCTGAAACAGCCACGGCTAAAAAATACTTTTTAAAACTTTTAAACAGTATATGATAACTTTCATATTCTATACTTTCTAACTCCTGTTCACCATTTTTAAAGGCCTCTACTACAAAACTCTTTATGGCAGTAAGCATTCCTGCTATCATATCCTGGTCCATAGTTTTATTTCTCGAATAACTCCCATATAATAATCCTGAGTTTTGCTCAATAACAAAAATCTCTTCAACAACGGGCTCTGCCACTCCCTGAAATAGAATATCTGTTTCTCTAGACCCACTAAACCATGCTTTAAACCTGTTAACCCAGCCTTTCCACGAAAATGCAATATCAAGCTGGGCATCAACTTTTTCAGAAAGCATCTCAATTTCTCTGGCAATATATTTTCGTATTAACTTACCAATTATGGGGTAAAGTGCATCTACAACCTCATCCTGAGAATGCTTAATCTGATATTTTATTGTTTCGGTAATTACAGGCCCAAATAAAGTAGGAAAATCGGTTTTTAATTTATCAAGGCGATCTTCTATAATTGGATCTATTTTAAGCTCTAATTTCGAACGTGTATTTAATTCATTATTTAGTGTTTGTATTTCATTACTAAGTTTTTCCTGATTTATCCTGTCTTCTTCTAAAAGCAATTCCCTCAATTTAATCATTAAATTGCTTTTTCCCATTACTTCCTTATGTTCCCTATCTCTCATTTAGGCTAATTAACAACACTAAAACTTGAATATTCGATATAACCGGACATTGGTGCAAAGTATATTATTTTAGGAAGCAATGTCTTTTGCCAGCTTTATCAACAAATTGGCATAGGTAGATTTATCTAATTTATCTTTTAAAAGTTGTTCAATCCTTTTGCCTGTTTCCTTATCTAATTCGGCAATTTTTGTAGAAAAGAGCTTATTTGACTCTTCAATTAATGATTTAGTTTCTAGTTTAACTTCTTTAAGCTTTTGTTCTAACTTATTTTTATGCTTTTCAATTTCAGCACTTAGTTTCTGAAATTCATACTCATATTCTTTGATGTTCTCACCAAAAATAATTTCTTTAATGGCTTCAATTTTCGGATCCACTTTTTTAATAACATCTTTATTATTTTCTTCTTCACTCATTTTGCAAGTTCTTTTATAGTAGTAATGTTTACACTTCCCGAGGGATATAAATCGTTCTTTTCTTGAAAATCTTTTAATGCATTATAGGTTTCTATTCCATAATTCCCATCTTGAGGAATTTTATATCCTTTGCTTATCAATTTTTTTTGAAGACTCCAAACTTCCTTACCTATATCTCCGGTTTTTAAATGGTTTAACAGCATTAACTCAGCTATGGCTTCTTTATACTTAATTTCTTCAGGTGTGCTTCCTTTTTCAATAATAAGCTCAATTTCACTATTATTATATCCTTGTATCTTTAAAATACTTGACATTATAAGTTTTTTTTCAATAATTTGAGTAGTAGCAATTAGTGTTTTGTAATATGCTATTGCATTTTTGCTTTCATCTTTGGCCTCGTCCAAAAAATTAATGTCAATTCCTTTATTAAACCAGAGTTGCCGGGCAAAGCTTCCAATTTGGTAAGCATTTTCAAAATACTGCTGAACCAATAAAGGCTTGTAAAAACTTATATCTATGCTATCATTTACAGGGTAGTTAAAATTACTTGGAGGATTGTATCTTTTATAAGTAGTGTATTGAAAGAACAAAATCGCAGAAAGCAGTACAATAAGAAGTATTATTGAAATTTTTTTCATTTTCTAGTATAAGTTGTTAATCACCTAAAAAAACAAGTTAGTAAATTGATTCCAAAAAGCACAATATTAACCATATATTATCACTTTATTACAGAACACTTTAATTGCGGAATAACTATAAATTAATCTGGCATTAATTTGTAACTTTTTATTAAAGCAGTCGTCTTCTTTTTAAATTATGAGTTTAGAGGCCTTTAAAACACGTGTACTACCGGTAAAAGATAAACTTTTTCGTTATACACTAAGGATTTTAAAAAATGAAGAAGAAGCCAAAGATGTTGTGCAAGAAACGATGATAAAGGTTTGGAACAAGCGAGATGAAATGCACACCTATGAAAATATGGAAGCTTGGTGCATTCGAGTAGCCCGAAATCTGGCTTTAGACAAATTAAAATCTAAGCATAATAAATCAATAGATATTGACAATGCCTATGATTTGCAGAGCAGTAGCCAAAGCCCATATTCATCAACAGAACAAAATGATATAATGAGCTCGATACATCATTTTATTAACCAATTGCCTGATTTGCAAAAACAGGTAATTCAACTGAGAGATATCGATGGGTTTTCGTACCAAGAGATTAGTGATATACTTAAGCAAAACATCAATTCAGTTAAGGTGAATCTGTTTAGGGCAAGAAAACAAGTTCGTGAACAATTAATACAAGTAAACGATTATGGACTATAAAAGAATAGATTTATTACTTGAGCGCTATTGGAATTGCGTTGCAACACAAGAGGAGGAAGCCGAAATTAAAGCCTTTTTTAGCTCAAACAATCAGATTCCAGCTCATCTAGAAAGCACCGCTTCCTTATTTCAATACTTTACTAGAGAAGAAGAAGTAAAAATGCTCGATGAGGCCTTTGACAAAAATCTTTTGGCAAAGCTGAAGCAACAGCCTCAAGGTAAAGTGAGGAAATTAGAGCAGTCGTTTCAAAATTATATGAAAGTTGCCGCTGTAATTGCCTTGGTTATTGCCACATCCTTTGTGTTTAGAATGGAAATTTGGAAAGGAGACAAACCAGCACTTTTATTGGTAGAAGATACCTATAAGAACCCCGAAGAGGCCTATGCCGAAACGAAAAAGGCCTTAATGTTAATTGCCAGTAAAATGAACCACGGGAAAAGAGAAGTACATAAAATGTCAATTCTGAGCAAAGCAGAATCAAAAGTTAAAGGAGATAAAAAGAAAAACTCTTCAGCAACATTAAACTAATTAGATATGAAAAAAATAGCAATATTATCCATCTTATTCTTAAGCACATTGAGTGCCAATGCACAAGAAGATGCCATTACCAAGTTCTTTTCAAAATACCAAAACGATGACTCATTTACTAAAATAAACATAACAGGCCGAATGTTTGGGTTATTTACAAATTTTGAGACCGAAGAGGAGGAAGACCAAGAAATGATTGATGCCATAAGCAAGGTAAAAGGGCTTAAAATTTTAGCAAAGGAAGACATAAGAAATGGCCAAGAACTTTATAAGGAAGCCTTTAGACTAATTGATAGCAGCGAATATGAAGAACTTATGACCATAAGAGAAAAAGACAACGATATGAAGTTTTTAATAAAAGAAAAGGATGGAATTATCGCAGAATTGCTAATGGTAATTGGTAGCGAAGACAGCTTTTTTTTACTTAGCCTTGTGGGCGATATAGACTTAAAACAAATCTCCAAACTATCAAAATCAATGGATATTGATGGATTTGAAAACTTGCAGAACATAGATAAGTGATAAAAAACCCGAAGTTAAAAGTTGAAAATTCGAAGTGTTAAAAATATAGAATCGTGCCTTTGACTTTCAACCTTAATACGATATACTCAAAATAAAATTTTAACAACAAACAACTCAAAAAAATGAAAAAATTAACAACATTATTAATCGCTATTGCATTGATTCCTAGTTTGGTATATGCTCAATCAAGGTCATTAAGCGAATTTCAAGATAAGTATCGTGATATGGATAATACCACCTTTGTTGATATTGGCGGGTCGCTTTTCAACTTTGTATCAGGCATTGCAAAATATGCTGATGAGGACGATGAGGACAAAGAAGATATTGAAGCAGCGGGTAGAATTTTAGGAGCTATTGAAGCAATGCAAGTATTGGAAATTCCTTATCGAATAATTAACCAAAACGATATTGCGGCCTTAAAAAAGAACATGAAAAGAGAAAAATTCGAGCCTTTAATGACCATTAAGGAAAAGGACTCTAATATTGATATTGTAGCTCAAGGAAGTGGCTCTGAACTTAAAAACATTACATTTTTAATTGATAATGAAGATAGTTTTGTACTCCTTACCTTCCAAGGTACGTTATCTATGAAAGATGTTTCGTATTTAGCTAAAAATCAAAAAAACTGGCATTAGTTTGCTCGGCTAAGTTCTAACTAGGACAGCATTTTTGTATTATCTAATATGGACATGTTG
>CAZZML010000067.1:0-10861 GCA_964654735.1 uncultured Roseivirgaceae bacterium
CTTCGCTACGCTGTGGCGAATAACCATTTAGTTTGAATAGCTGAATAGTAACTAGGATTTTATTCCAAGCTCTAACTATTTCAAAATCAAGCACGTCTAGTGCTATCTTTATCAAACCGTCATCGAAAATATCCTTGTATCTGGCTTATTTTCAATCAGTCTTCTGTCAAGTGCCATACACACATTGCGAATGTACATCCTTCCTTCTTCAGATACCTTAATGTTTTTTTTTCCAATTTTTAGAAGACCATCAGCTTCCATTTCTTTTAACCTTTCAAGACTATCTTCCAAATCATCAATACTTAAGGCCTCATCTCCCCATCCGGTCTCTAATTGGCACATTAAATTTAAAATGTGCTGCCGAACAATCAGGTCGGTTTTCGTTAACAAATGCCCTCTGAATATGGGTATTCGGTTTTCGTTTACCGCATTGGTATAATCCACGATGTTCTTTTCATTTTGAGCAAAACTGTACCAAGAATCGCTAATGGAAGATGCTCCTAAGCCAATCATAAGCTTGGTTTTGCCAGCAGAATAGCCCATAAAATTACGATGAAGCTTTTTGCTTTTCATCGCTTTATAAAGCGAATCGGAGGGCAAGGCGAAATGATCCATCCCAATTTCCACATAGCCATTATCAAAAAATAGCTGCTTCCCAAGCTCATATAAGTGCCGTTTTTCATCATCTTTCGGTAAATCATTTTCATCAAATCCTCGCTGGCCAACACCTTTAATCCAGGGGACATGTGCATAACTGTAATAAGCAATGCGGTTGGGCATTAGCTCGATGGTTTTGGCAATGGTATTGCGTATGCTGCTTTCGTGTTGAAAGGGTAAGCCAAAGATTAAATCGTGGCTCACAGAGGTGTAGCCAATGGCACGAGCCGTTTCGGTGACCGTTTTTACGGCCTCAAACGACTGCACTCTGTTTACGGCATTTTGCACAATAGGGTCGTAATCCTGAATACCAAAACTGCACCTTCTAAAGCCTACTTCGTAGAGTGCTTGCAAGTGTTCCTTGGTAGTATTATTAGGGTGGCCTTCAAAGCTAAACTCATATCCCTCACAGCGGTCAGCCGTTTTAAAAATACCATTGATTAATTCCTTCAAATTTTCAGGAGAGAAGAATGTGGGCGTTCCTCCACCTAAGTGAATTTCTTTTATTCGTGGTCGCTCAGGTAATAAATCAACGTATAAGTTCCATTCCTTTAATATTGTTGAAATATACGGGTCTTCTACTTCGTGCCGTTTGGTAATATGCTTATGGCAAGCACAAAACGTACACATACTCTCGCAGTAGGGCAAATGGATATAAACACTAATGCCTTCCGAATCGTTACTTTCATTAAACGCTCGAATTACTGTTTGCTCCCAATCGGTTTGGGCAATTCCTTCTTTGTCCCAAAAGGGCACGGTAGGGTAACTCGTGTAGCGAGGGCCTGGCACATTATACTTTTGAATAAGAGTTGAATTCATATCTAATTTTTAACCACGGAGGACACAAAGGAGGCGCAACGTTCACAAAGCCTCTGTGACCTTTGTGAAGAAACTCCGTGTACTCTGTGGTTAATTGCTTTTATAATTTCGTACAAAACTTGCCAATTTTTTCACATTCTCCACAGGGGTTTCGGGTAAAATTCCGTGCCCTAAATTGAAGATAAAACCTGGCCTATTTTTAACACTGTCTAAAATTGATTTGGCTTTTGATTCCAGCACTTCCCAATTTGCGAAAAGTGAAGTTGGATCCAAATTCCCTTGTACGGCCACTTCAAAATTGAGTGCTTCCCAAGCCTTCATCAAATCGGTTTTCCAATCAATGCCAATTACATCTGCCTTTAGCTTTTTAAAGTAAGGAGCCAAATGAGAGGCATTCACCCCAAATAAAATCAAGGGTGTTGCAGGGTTTTTAGACTTCACAATCTCCGTAAGTTTTTCCATATGAGGCAATACATACTCTTTATAATCTGCTTCATCTAAAATGCCAATCCAGCTATCAAATACCTGAACGGCCATGGCTCCGCTTTCTATTTGGAAATTGAGGTAATTGCCCATTACCTCGGCTAATTTATCAAGTAACTTATGCCAAACCTTGGGCTGGTTATACATCATTTGCTTCACCTTGATGTAATTTTTAGAAGGGCCTCCTTCAATCATATAACTGGCTAAAGTAAAAGGTGCACCCACAAATCCGAGGCACGGAATGTCCAACTCTTTGCGTAGCATACTATGTGCCTCACCCGTAAAAGCCAGTTCTTGAGCTGGATCAATCACCTTGAGCTTATCTACATCAGACTGAGATTTAATTGGATTATGAATAAGCGGGCCATAGCCCAATTTATATTCAAAACTTATGCCCATAGGCCCTAGTGGAATAAGAATATCAGAGAAAATAATGGCAGCATCTAAATCAAATTGTTGTACTGGTAGCATCGTTACCTCAAAGCACACTTCGGGCTTGGTGCTAATATCTATAATGCTGTGCTTCTTCTTTATTTCCTGGTAAGCTGCCTGGTACCTGCCTGCCTGGCGCATAAACCACACAGGTGTGTGACCGGTTGGTTCCATTCTACATGCTTTTAAAAAAGTATCGTTAAATGCCATTAATTTAGGGATTAGTTAGTTTCTTAAATGAGTTTGAGATTGCAATTTTCAGTTTATCAAGTTCAGTTGAGCCTATAGCAATAGATAAGAACCAGGCTTCGTATTGTGATGGTGGAATAAACACGCCTTCTTCCATCATTGCCCAAAAGAATTTAGCGAACAGGTCGGTGTTACACTGTTTGGCATCATCGAAATTATTAATTTGGTTAGTATTAAAGAACGGGTTTAACATAGCTCCAAAACGATTGACCTCTAAATCGATTTTATTTTTTTTAGCTTCCTCCAAAAGAGTATTTGAAATGTTTTTCCCTAGTTCATCAAATAATTGATATGGGTTAGTTACCCTTAATGCTTTTAAGGTAGCAATTCCCGCTGCAACTGCAATGGGGTTGCCAGATAGTGTACCTGCTTGGTACATTGGTCCAAGTGGAGCCACCATTTCCATAATCTCTCTTCGAGCACCATAAGCGCCCACAGGAAACCCTCCTCCTATCACTTTTCCTAAGCAAGTAATGTCTGCTTCAACGCCAAGCACTTTCTGCGCTCCTCCAAAAGTAGAGCGGAAGCCTGTCATTACTTCATCGATAATAAGGAGGATGCTATGTTCCTCACAAAAAGCTTTCAAATCCTTTAGAAAATTATCTTGTGGTAAAACCACCCCCATATTGCCTGCAATAGGTTCAATAATAACAGCCGCAATATCTGCATTTGCTGCTACATGTTGTTTTACTGAATTAAGGTTATTATAGGTGGCAACTAGGGTATTCTTAACCGCTTCTTCTGGCACACCACTACTGCCGGGCAAGCTCAAGGTAGCCACACCAGAACCTGCTGCCACTAAAAGAGAATCTGCATGGCCGTGGTAACACCCATCAAACTTGATAATTTTATTTTTTCCTGTGAAAGCACGTGCTAATCGAATGGCACTAAAAACAGCTTCGGTACCTGAGTTTACCAAGCGCACCATATCCATGCCAGGGAAAGCGTTGCAAATAAGTTCGGCCAGTTCAATTTCGGCCTCCGTGCTTGCGCCAAAGCTAAACCCCTTAGTGATCGCTTGACTCACAGCTTCCAGCACTTTTGGGTGGCCATGACCTAAAATCATTGGGCCATAGGATTGTACCAAATCTACATACATGTTGCCATCTACATCTGTTACATAAGCGCCTTGCCCATGGTCTATAAAAATGGGTGTGCCACCCACAGATTGAAAAGCACGAACGGGGCTATTAACAGCTCCCACCATGTGCTCTTGGCCTCGTTTATATAGTTCTTGTGATTTTGTTGTGTTCATTATTGTTATTTTACTCGTCATTGCGAAGGAGGTACGACCGAGGCAATCTGTAGGTTAGTATTTAATTCAACAGATTGCTTCACCCGCCAAATGGTGGGTTCGCAATGACGGTTCTTATATTATTTATTCAAAATCTTAGCAGCCTCCTTGGCAAAATAGGTGATAATTAAACTGGCTCCTGCACGTTTCATAGAGAGCAGCGACTCCATCATAATTCGTTCTTCATCAATCCAACCTTTGGCTGCTGCGGCTTTTACCATGGCATACTCACCGCTTACATTATAAGCCGCAATGGGTTTATCAAAATTGTTTTTTAAATCACGGATAATATCTAAATAAGAAAGTGCTGGCTTTACCATTAAAATGTCGGCTCCTTCCATATCGTCATAGGTAGCTTCTACTAAGGCTTCATTACGATTGGCCGGATCCATTTGATAGGTGTGCCTATCTCCAAAAGCGGGAGCAGAATCAGCCGCATCTCTAAACGGGCCATAAAATGCAGAAGCATATTTTACTGAGTAAGCCATAATTGGTGTATCCCCAAAATTATTGTCGTCCAACACCGATCGTATGGCTTCTATGGCACCATCCATCATGCCTGAAGGAGCAACCATATCGGCACCTGCTTTTACATGCGAAAGCACTTGTTTTTGTATATTAGTTAAGGTACTGTCGTTATCAACATCATTGTCGATGATAATTCCACAATGGCCGTGATCGGTGTATTCGCAAAAACACACATCGGTGATAACTGTAAGGCTCGGATAATTCTTTTTAATAAAGCGAATAGCCTCTTGCATTATCCCTTTGTCATTCCAGGTTTCTGTGCCTTCGGCATCTTTGTGCGTTGGAATACCAAAAAGCAAAACTGCTTGGATGTTTAAAGCAACCACCTCATCCAATTCTTTAGAAATACGATCTAACGAAAATCGTTTTATGCCAGGCATTGAAACAATTTCTGTTTCTATATTTTCGCCTTCTTCAATGAATAATGGATATATAAAATCCTCTACTTGTAGCTTCGTTTCTCGAACCAAATTGCGTAAAGAATTCGTTTTACGTAGCCTTCGTGTTCTATTCATTTTCTATTGCTTTGAGTATTTCTGCCATTAATTCTTTGCCTCCGTTGCCTAGCACTTTGTTGGCAAGGCTTTGTCCAAATGTTTTATAATTATCTACGCTAGTTTCTTCTTCTATGAGTACATTAGTCGAGCCATCCAGCGAGTAAATTCCTCCTTCAAAATGAATTAAACTTCCTTTTATAGTTAATTTTGCTCCAATTGGAGCCGTACAACCGCCCTCTAAGGTTTTCATAAAAGCTCTTTCTACTTCCACGCAAATTTCTGTTGGTTCGTGATTGAGCAAAGCACACACTCTCAAAGAGTCCTTATCCTCTTTTAGGGCTGTTATCATAATGGCTCCTTGGGCAGGAGCAGGCACCATCCAGTCGAGCACTTTGTGGTTTTTAGGCAGCAAATCAATTCGCTCAAGGCCTGCCTTGGCAAAAATGGCTCCTTGCCATTCGTTATTCTGAAGCTTAGACAGCCTTGTATTTACATTGCCTCGTAAAGGAGTAATGCTATGGTTTTTATACCGAGCCAGCCATTGTGCTTTTCGTCTTAGGCTACCTGTTGCAATGGTGACCACTGAATCTCTGTCTTCCAAAAATGCACGCTCTTCTTTAAGTACAATCACATCGTGATGTTCGCCTCTTTCCAACACTGCTGCTTGGGTAATGTTAGGGTGTAAATCAGTTGGTACGTCTTTTAGGGAATGTACGGCAATGTCAATTTTGCCAGCCAACATTGCATCATCTAAATTTTTGGTAAATAACCCAACGACACCAAGCTGGTGCAATGGTTTGGATAAGTCCTGATCTCCGTGACCATCCACCTTAACCAACTCGGTTACAACCCCTTTCTCCTCCAATAATGTTTTTACTTTATTCGCTTGCCAAAGTGCTAATTGACTGCTGCGAGTACCAATGCGTATTGTCTTACTCATACTACTAAACTGGGTATTTCTCTTGATGAGAAACGGGGTCAATTTCGAATACTTTATACATTAAATCAATGCTTGCATTGGCATCTCCGGTATTTGAGCGAATATGCTTGGCGAATTGCGTAGTGATTTTTTGCACTATTCGAGAGGTTATTTTATCCACTTGGGCTTGCGAAAACCCATCTCCGTTTACCTTTTGGAGTCCTATTTCATTTAAACGAAGCTGATTCAATGTATCTTTTAATGAGTTGATTGCCGGAGTAAATTTGCGAATATTAAGCCATTCTAAAAACTCCTTTTTATATTTTTCAATAATTTCCTTTGCCTTTGGCACCTGAGCTTTGCGGTTTTCAATAGTTCTATCGGTAATTTTTGAAAGCACATCTATTCCTATTAACGTAACGTTCGGAAGCTCACCCACATTTTTATCAACATTGCTTGGTAACGACAAATCAAGGATTACTAGGTGTTGATCTTTCAAAATATGTTCCTGCCTAATCGTTGGAGTTGGGGAGCCTGTAGCTACAATTAGTACAGAACTTTTGGATATGGCTTGCTTCAATTGTTCGTGCGGATATACAGTTGCTTGCTTCAATTCCAGAATATGATCCAAGTTAATTACACTTCTATTGGTCACAAAAATATTCTTGCACTTGGTATAGGTAATTATATTTTCAAGGGTATGTTGCCCAATTTCTCCCATTCCATACACCAAAACAGACTCGTCCTTTATTTCGGAACAACTCTCATTTAAATATTGGGTAGCCGCATAAGCAACCGAGGTTGTTCCGGAACTTAAGGTTGTTTCGTTTTTAACTCGTTTGCTAGCTTGCAATAAGTTAGCGAAAAGCCTTTCCATAAAAGTATTGACAAGGCCGACTTCCTTGCTTTTATTAAAAGAGTCTTTCAACTGACTAACAATTTCATAATCCCCTAATATTTGGCTATCGAGACCAGTGGCTACTTTAAAGAGGTGATCAATCGCAAATTTAGATTTAAGCACATAAGAGAATTGCGCAAACTCCTCCACAGAGCCATCTACCCAATACTCACTTAATAAGCTGATAAGTTTGAAAGGGTGTTGCGCAAAACCGATTACCTCAGTTCGATTGCAAGTGGATAAAACCATCAGCCCTTCAACTCCTTTCTTCTTGGCTTTTTCAAGAAGTGCCAATTGGTTTTCAGAAGAGATGCTAAACTTACCCCTCGTTTCGGCATCGGCTTTTTTATAATTAACTCCAACCACGTAAAAAGTGGATGTATAAGAATTCATATCTAAAAATTAAGTTGGTGCGCAAATATTACGAATACTTACTTTATATTCTTTCGTTTAAGGAACTAATAATGTCGCGAAAAGTTATTTTGCATGCTTAAAGGCAGCATCTATGATAATGGTCATAATCTCAAATGAATTTTCTCATAATAATCAAATAAAGTATTATAGAACAATGTTTATTGAATTGATGTAATTTTGAATGACTAAACATAGATTCAAATTTATTGATACAGAATTTAGAAAATACCGCAAGAGGTTCATGGGAGGTTTTTAATGATAGCAACGAATTAATTGTTATGAAACTTGAAAACCTAGGGAAAGAAACCTGTATTCTTCCTAAGAATATTATTAAGGAGTTGGTTCACCTTTACATTTGTTTAGAAGGTTCCATTTCAGTTGAAATTACAAAACAGCATTATAGTTTTCCATTAAAAGAGGATAGCTCAACACTGATATTTATAAAGGACTTTACTCCAGAACTTAAATTTCATATTGAGCCCAACACTAAAGCCATTGGTATTTACATATCAGTCGATCAACTTCATGCCTTATTTTCGCAAGATACTGACCAACTACCTGTTTTTGATAACATTGGTGTGGGCAAAAAAATTATTGAGTCCGCAGTAAATAAAGCAGGTGTACGAGAGGTTGCATCTCAGTTATTTCATAAAAACTTATCTGAAACTTATCAATCTATTTATGTAAAAGGGAAGGTTTTGGAACTATTGGGAACGTTTTTCTATGCTACCGACAAGGATAATATTGAGCAATGCCCTTACATTGCCAACGAAGAAAGTGCCGCCAAAATTAAAAAGGCAAAAACTATTATCATTAGTAATCTAGCCGAAGCCCCTTCTTTAAATGATTTAGCTAAAATGGTGGGGCTTAATGTAAAAGCTCTTAAAGAAGGCTTCAAAGAGCTTTACGGTAAGCCTGTTATTAACTATTTGTTTCATTACCGAATGGAAGAGGCTAAGAAAATGCTGGAGCGAGGAAATGAAAATGTGAGCGAAATTGCTCCACAAGTAGGCTATAGTTCTGCAAGTCATTTTATTACCGCCTTTAAACGCAAGTTTGGGGTAACACCCAAACAATACTTAAAATAGAATGAACAAAGAGGCTACGAAACGAGGCGTATTATTGATGAACCTGGGATCCCCTGATAGCCCGGAGTTGAAAGATGTAAAAAAATACCTCAATCAATTTTTAATGGATGGGAATGTGATTGACATTCCATATCTCTTGCGTTTATTTTTGGTGAGAGGCATTATTGTTCCTAACCGATCTAAAAACTCAGCCAAGCTTTATCAAAAAATTTGGACAGACGAAGGTTCGCCACTTATTGTGAATAGTGAGAAGCTTACGGCTAAAATAAAGCGCAAAATATCAACCCCGGTTGCCCTGGCCATGCGATATGGACAGCCTTCTGTAAAAACTGGATTGCAAGAATTAGTTGATAAGGGTGTTAAACATGTATTGGTTGTTCCATTATACCCTCAGTACGCCATGAGCACTACCAAAACTGTAATGGAAGATGTGGAGAATGCAAAGAACAAGCATTTTTCACCCTTAAGCCTTTCTTTCCTCCCCGCCTTTTATAATAATGAGACGTATATAAAAACCTTGGCTAATTCCATAAAAGCAAAACTGGATACAAATAAGCCCGACCATTTACTTTTTTCGTATCACGGACTGCCTGAAAGACATTTAAAAAAGAGTGACCCCACAGGAAACCATTGCTTGCAAACTAGTAATTGTTGTACCACCCCAAACGAAGCACATAAAACATGCTATAAACACCAATGTGTTAAAACAACCGAGTTGGTTGCTACCGAACTTGGTCTTAAAGAAGGCTCTTATTCTAATGCCTACCAATCGAGGTTGGGCAAAGACCCTTGGATGCAGCCTTATACGAGTGAAACGGTTAAAAATATGCCCGCCAAAGGGGTTAAGAAATTAGCAGTTGTTACCCCTGCTTTTGTAAGTGATTGCCTTGAAACTATAGAAGAAATAGGGATGGAAGCCAAAGATGATTTTTTAGAAAATGGAGGAAAATCGTTTACCAGAATTGAATGCTTAAATGATAATGAAGACTGGGCTGATTTATTGGCTGGTTGGGTGGAAAACTCAGACATGTTTGTAAATGCATAAATTTAACCGCAAAGGACACAAAGATGTTACGCAAAGTTCTCAAAGAAAAGTAGTTCAAGCATCCGCTTGGATTAAAGTTAAACAAGCATAAGTGGACACTTGCGCTATTAACTTTGTTAAATAGTAATGAAAGGAAAAACATACGATGCCATTATATTAGGAGGAGGCATATCTGGCTTGGTGGCAGCCTTTTACCAGCAAAAACAAGGGAAAATAGTTTTGCTTTTAGAAACCTCAAATCGGTTTGGGGGTGTAATAAAAACGGTAAGTAAAGAAGGCTACCGACTAGAACAAGGCCCTAATTCGATTTTAACTAACGTAGAACTACACGAGTTAATCAAAGAGCTGAGTATCGAAGATAAAATTCGCAAGAATGAAGCCATTGCTTCCACTCGATATCTTTTGTTTAAGGGTATGCCTCTTAAAATGAAACCAAGCTGGGCTCTTCTAACCTCTGGGTTTATGAACTTTGGAATGATTTGGGCATTTTTAACAGAACGATTTAGAAAGAAAGGAAGGTTAGCAGAAGAGAGCATTGCAGGCTTTATCAGAAGAAGGCTGAATGGAGATATTTTAAACCGCATGATTAATCCATTAGTCACGGGTGTGTATGCGGGTGACCCTGAAAAATTAAGCCTTCGTTCTACCTTTAAAAAGCTTTATGCCATGGAGCAAGGTTATGGCTCATTGGTAAAAGGCATGTTTAATCGGGATAAAAATGGGCATAACCGGGAGGCTATGTCGTTTGAAGGTGGACTTGCCACATTGACCAATACACTTGCCGAAAAATTAGGAGAAAACGCACTCCTAAACACAAGCGTAACAGCCGTTAAGCCGATGGAAAATGGTTTTGAAATTACCTATAATCAGGGAGGCATTGAAAAGGTAGTTAAATCGAAAGAAGTAATCTCCACTTTGCCCCCAACAGAGTTAAGCTCTATTTTCGAAATGATTAACGAGCCTCTTAAACAAGAGCTTGAAGCCATTGAGTATGCCCCCATGTTATTAGTTTACTTGGGATATCCCAAGGCCAGTGTGGGGCAAACTTTAAACGGATTTGGCTACCTTATTCCACAACAAGAAAAACAACCCTATTTAGGAGGTATTTGGACCTCCACCATTTTCCTGGAAGTGGCTCCTAAAGGAATGGAACTCTTTACACTCTTTGTAGGAGGCGTTAATAATAAAGCCGTAATTACCAACATAGAAGAGTCTATCGAAAAGGCGAAAATGGCTTTTGAAAGGCATATGCAGATTACTTCCAATGCAAGTTTTCAATCTCATTATTTGCACGAACGAGCTATTCCACAATTTAATTTGGGTTATTATAAATTAATGCAAAAAGTAGATGCCATTGAAACCCAATATAAAGGATTAATAATATCTGGTAACTGGCGTAGTGGCGTTGCCATTGGCGATTGCGTGGCTGGGAATATGTTGTAACCTGAACCCGATTAATATTACACATCACAGTTAATTACTGACATCCAAGTAAAAATCTTTTCTCCCTCAGATTCTAGCAGAAACATTAACCATAG